>JAOOKL010000025.1 GCA_028408025.1 Candidatus Pelagibacter sp.
TAAGTCAATTAAAATGGCTGGCGGTTCTGTTAGAGGAAGCATGGACCATCTAATTGGTGCACTTGCATTTCAAGAAGCAGGCGCTAATCCTAACAATGTAGTTTACGTACCTTACGATGCTGGCGGTAAAGCTTTAGCTGGACTTTTATCAGGGGAGACTCAAATTCTTTCAACTGGTTTGGGAGAAGTAATGGGTGCTAGAGACCAAGTAAGAATTATTGGTATCACAGCTCCAGAAAGAGTTGGCGACGCTCCAGAAGTACCAACTTTAAAGGAACAAGGTTACGATGTTCAGTTTGTTAATTGGAGAGGTTTCTTTGCTCCTAAAAGTATGTCGAGCGGAGATGTTAAGAAGATTGCTAAAATGTTAGGTGATGTTCAAAAAACTCCAGAATGGGAAACAGTTAGAAAAAGAAATGCTTGGGTAAATATATATAATCCAGGTAGAAAATTTGACAGTTTCTTAAAAACTCAAACAAAAGAAATGACAAAGTTAATGAAAAAACTAGGCGTTATCTAGTCAATTAACTTAAAGGAAGAGCAGTGAAAATAAATTCAGTAAAAATTATTTCGCTGCTCTTCTTTGTTTTGTCAGCATTTTATCTTTATACAGCTCATCAAATACAAGTTTTTGCCTTCGATGAAGGCGCTCCTTTTAATGCCAAAACTTTTCCTATTTATCTAGGTTATGCAGGGATGTTTTTTTCTGGTCTAAAAATTGTCTTACCAGATCAAAAACCAATAGAGGTTGACCCAACATATTTAGAATTTAAAAAGACAATCTTATTAGTGCTAACAATGATTGTTTATGGAGCCACTATACTTAAAGTTGGCTTTTTTTTATCGACTTCCCTTTTTTTAGTCTTTTCTTATTATTTCTTAGGTGAGAGAAGATGGAAATATATTATAATTTTTTCCTTTCCATTTGTTGCAATCTTTATGTATCTCCTACACGGGGTGCTGGCTGTTTATCTTAGAGATCCATTGTTAAAATATATAGGAATAATGGGATGATCGAAGGAATTATTATTGGATTAAAAACCGCTTTATCTTTTCAAAACCTAATGATGGTAATGATAGGATGTTTTGCAGGAACTATAATTGGAATGCTTCCTGGCTTAGGCCCTATGACAGCAATCGCTTTAATGATACCAATTACCTATGGTTTCGATCCTGCAACAGGTTTAATTTTAATGGCTGGTGTTTACTATGGCGCTGTGTTTGGCGGTTCAACCTCTTCTATTTTAATAAATGCACCTGGGGTTCCTGGAACGGTAGCAACATCCTTCGATGGCTATCCAATGGCTCAACAAGGAAAAGCTGGTAAGGCACTAGCTATTGCCGCTTATAGTTCTTTTGCAGGCGGAACGATTTCAGCAATCTTTTTATTAATTGCTGCACCAAGCTTATCAAAAGTAAGTTTATCATTTAGATCTCCAGATTATTTTGGATTAATGATATTAGGTTTAACAGCAGTTGCTGCCTTTTCTTCAAAGGGAAATTTTTTAAAAGCAATGATGATGTGCGTATTTGGCTTAATGTTAGCGTCAGTTGGTCAAGATACTTTATCAGATATTCCAAGATTTACATTTAATACAATGAATTTGTCGGATGGAATTAGCTTTGTCTTAGTGGTAATGGCAACATTTGCAATGAGCGAGGCATTGACGATTATTATAAAAGGAAACGATCCATCAAAAGCTGCAAAACAAATTTCATTAACAGACTTAGGATCGATTAAAGTTAATAAAGAGGAAACAAAACAAATGGCTGTTACTATTCCGCGATCTTCTGTATTAGGATTTATTGTAGGTGTATTACCAGGCGCAGGTGCAACAATTGCATCTTTTTTAGCTTACGGAATGGAGAGAAATTTTGTTAAAAAAGAAGAAAAAGAAAAATTTGGTAAAGGAAGTGTACAAGGTTTATCAGCACCAGAAACTGCAAACAATGCAGCTTGCTCAGGATCATTTGTACCGCTATTAACTTTAGGAATTCCAGGCAGCGGTACTACAGCAGTGATGCTTGGAGCGTTATTAGGGTTTGGCATCCAACCAGGTCCAAGGTTATACGAAACTAATCCTGAAATTTTTTGGTCTGTTATTATGTCAATGTATATTGGCATGGTAGTGCTATTGATACTGAACCTTCCATTAATTCCTTACATTGCAAGAATTTTAGCTGTCCCTAGAACTTTTTTAATTCCAATGATACTTTTTTTCTCAGTTACTGGGATCTATCTGATGTCATTTAATAATTTCGATATTTACTTAATGATAGGTATAGCTGTGATTGCTACCATACTAAGATTATACGATTTTCCAATGCCACCACTAATACTTGCTTTTGTGTTAGGTGGTCTGATGGAGGAAAATTTAAGAAGATCTCTTTTAATAAGTGACGGCTCATGGTCATTTCTGTGGGATAGACCATTAACACTATGTATAATGCTAGCAATCGTCTTAATTTTGGGTTGGCAAGGCTATCAAAGCTTTATAAAAAAATGATTAGTGTTGTATTTTTTCAACACAAAAATACAGGTTTTTAGGCATTTTTTAGCCTTTAGGTTGTAAATACCATTCTTTATTTGCTCGCTTTTTGCGGTTTTTTTATTTAAGAATGACTCAATATTAATATTAATAAGAGAAAGATTTATGAAAAACTATATACGTATAATTTTCAGTTCACTTCTATTAATTTGGGCTACTCCTTCAAACGCCGAATTCAATTTTGGAGTTGGTTTGATAGCTGGACAAGTTGATTCAGATGGTACTGAAACAGAGGGTACAGCTGCTGATACTTCTGACAGAACAGCAACATTTGAAGAAGCATTTGCAGGAGCAGATGTTTTTGCAGAGTTTGTCACTGATGGCGGATATGCTTTGGGAGTAACTTACATTCCAATAGATAAAGACGTTGGTAAAGGTACAAGAGTTGACGTTAATGGAAATGATGCTGCAGAGAACGATGACGGTACTAGAACTGCTGAAGCATCACTAGAAGATATGTATAGTATTTATGCAAATATTCCACTATTTGGCAATGTTTATGGATTGCTTGCTTATAATGAAGTTGATGTAATTACTTCAGAGACCCTTAACGAATCAAGTTATGGAAATAAGAGTATAGACGGATATTCGTACGGCATAGGTTACAAAGGCGGTGCAATGAAATACGAAGTGTATTACACAGACTTTGATGACTTTACACTCACAGCGACTGGTGGTGGTACTAATAGTGTAGCCGCAGATATTGATGCGCTAACATTTAGATTGTCATACGGCTTCTAATAACTTAAATTTAAATTAATTTAAAAAAAACCCATCTAAATCTAGATGGGTTTTTTTTGCTCTTAATTAAAGTCTTACGTATTTTTTCTTATTATCAAAGGCCCAATCTTTTGTCCCATGTATTGCGATAAACATAAATCCTCCTGCTAGACCTATATTTTTAAGGAAAGCTATAAGTTGCATTTGATTACTGAAATCTGAATGAAATATAATCGCTGTAGCTATTGAAAAGATAGCTAAACCAATTGCAGATATTCTAGCTTGATAACCAATTATTATAGAAAGAGGCAAAAGTATTTCTAATATAATTGTTGGCCATAATAGAAAACCAGGAACTCCAAATCCCTCCATCCAACTTGCAGTAGCATTAAAGCTGAAAATTTTGTTGTACCCAGATAACAAAAATACAGAGGAAATAAAAATTCTTCCAATTAAATCAATAAAATTTGACATATCTTATTTAAACCCAAACTTAAAATAGAGTCAAAAAAAAATAGATCAAATTAAGTTTTTTTCTCTATAAATCTCAAAATTAGAGGAACAACAAATAATATCATCAATAATCTTATTATATGATGAAAAGAAACAAATTCTGGATCTAAATCAAAGAAAATTGCTATAACTGCTACTTCGTATATTCCACCAGGACAATAGGAGAGTAGCAAAGTAAAGAAATTTTTATCAATAATAAGACCTGCAAAAACTGCAGCGATAAGACCTAAAATTACAAGTAAAAAGGTTGCAACAAAACTATGTAAAGCGTTGCTTGCAATTTCTCCAAAGGTTTTATCCGCAAATCTGCAGCCAACAGATGAACCAAGTATTAGCAAACAATAATCTATCACATTAGAGTGTAGTTTATAGGAAGCTAATTCAGAAATTTGCAAAAATCCACTTGCAAACAATGTTCCCGCAAGTAAAGCGGCAGGAATTTTAAGTTTATCAAAAAAAATAATTAAAATGATTGAAGTTAAAATTAGTATTATTAAATGATATATATTTTGATCAAAAATTTCTTCGTCAATAACTTTAACATTATCAACTTCGTAAAAACTATTAACTATAAAAGGAAAAATTGTTATAATAATTATTAGCCTTATTAAATGAGAAGTTGCGACTTGACTAAGGTCACTTTTTTCATCTTCAGCTAAAATCATAAGAGGTCCCAGAGCACCAGGAGCAGCAGAAAAAATAGATGTTTTTCTGTCATATTTTGAGAATTTTTGAAGATATTTTGAAACAATTAATACACTTAAAATAATATAGAATAGCATAATCAAAGAGGTCCAAGCCCATTGATGAATTTGAGAGAATAAACTTTTATCAATATAATTTCCTATATAGAGACCTAATAAGATTAAAGTCGAAGATAGAATTAATCTTGGCATTTCTGTTTTAAAGCCTTTTAACGAAGCTAAAGATGTAATTAGCATTGGTCCTAAAAACCATGCTAAAGGCACATTAAAAAATTCAGCTACCATCGCACTTGGAACAGATATGGCTATAACCAATGCAAATTTTTTAGAAAATATTTGTTTAAAATTTTCTTTATTAAACGGTATAGCTTGGTTATTGTGCATAATTCATGAATTTAGGATTTTTAGGAACAGGCCACATTACATCTTCGGTTATAGAAGGTATTTTTAAATCAAAATTAAAAGTCAAAAAAATTTTTATTTCCCCTCGCAACAAGACAATATCAAAAAAGTTGAGTAAAAGATTTAAAAAAGTTACTATTTCAAAGAATAATCAACAATTAATAGATGACTCGAAATGGATTTTTTTAGCAATTACACCCCAAGTTGGACATAAAATTTTAAAAAAACTTAAATTTAAGAATAAAAAGATTGTCAGTTTTATTTCAACAATAAATTTAAGTACTCTAAAAAAATATACAAAAAATAAAAATATATCACGTGTAATACCTCTTCCTTTTATTGGAATGAAAAAAGGACCAATCATTATTTGTTCATCTGATAAAAGTTTAAATTCTTTTTTTAAACACTTGGGAAAGGTGTTTATGGTTAAAAATGAAAAATTATCCAAAGCTTTCTGGTCAACATCCTCATTTATGGCCCCATATTATAATTTGTTGTTATCAACAAGTAGCTGGTTGATTTCTAAAGGTGTTAAAAGAAAAGAGGCTGAAAATTATACAAGAGAACTATTTTTAGCTTTATCTGAAGACTCAATGAATAAAGAAAATTTATCTTTAACAAAACTTGTTTCAAATTCTCAAACACCAGGTGGTACAAATGCTTTTGTATTAAAAAAACTTAAAAAAACTAAATTTTACTCGATTCAGCAAAAAGCTTTAAGTAATGTTTTTAAAAAATTTTAAAATGGAGGAAATAAATGGAAATTACGTATGAAGATTTTAAAAAAGTAAATTTAAAAGTTGGTACAGTTTTGGAGGTCAAAAAAAACGAGAAGGCGAGAAAACCTTCTTTAGTTATTAAAGTAGATTTTGGAAATGAAATTGGTATAAAGCAATCATCTGCGCAAATTACTCATTATTACAACGCAGAAAACCTCGTAGGAAAACAGGTAATAGGGGTTTGCAATTTCCCAGTTAAGAATATTGCTGGAGTTGTTTCTGAAGTTTTAATATTAGGAGCCATTGAAAAAGATGGAAAAGTTGTTTTGGTTCACCCTTCTCAAGAGACAAAAAACGGTTTAGATATCGCTTAAGATGTCTTCACAGCTAATTTCATTATTACTTTTTGGTATTGCAGCCTCTCTATCTCCAGGACCAAATAATATAATGACTTCATACACAGCTTTTAATTTTGGAATAAAAAAAACTGTCCCTACAATGTTAGGTGTTATAATTGGTTGGACTTTATTAGTAATATTATTGCAAATTAGTTCTGTTATCGTTTTTCAAAAAATTGAAGTAGCCCAAAAAATTATTAGATTTTTTGGGTCAATTTACCTTTTGTACATAGCTTACAAAATATCTTCTTCATCAATTCGATCTGAAAAAATCAACCCAAAACCTGTAACTTTTATAAATACTTTCTTTTTTCAATTTGTGAACCCAAAAAGTATAATTATAGCATTAGCCGCTATTTCCATGTTCATTAATCCTCAAGAAAATTTTATAAAAGACTCTATTATTTTAACTACTATATTTTTTTTTATGGCGGTTGGAAGCCAAGTAGCATGGTGTTTAATGGGCAAATATTTGAGAAAATTTGCCACAAGTGATAAATTTATAAAGAATTTTAATTATACTATGTCTTTTTTGCTTATCGTTTGTGTTATTTTGTTCTATGTATAGCCCATGAAATTTAATAGTAAAAATTCATTTCAATCTGTCGACACTCTTAATTCATCAGGCAAAAATTATAAAATTTTTAACTTAAAAATTGCAGAGAAAAACGGTTTAGAGGGAATATCAAAGCTTCCAAAATCTCTTAAAGTCCTATTAGAAAATCTTCTGCGATATGAAGATGATGCTACCGTTGACAAAAAACAAATTTTAGCTTTGAAAGAATGGCTTAAGAATAAAAAATCAAATACAGAAATAGCTTACAGACCTGCAAGAACTTTGTTACAAGATTATACCGGTATACCAGCTATTGCAGATCTTGCGGCAATGAGAGATGCTGTAAAAGAAAAAAATAAAGATCCAAATCAAATCAACCCATTATCTACTGTAGATCTAGTAATAGATCACTCTGTTATGGTAGACGAGTATGCAACTAATAAATCATTTAATCTAAATGTCGAAAAAGAATTTTCTAGAAATGGCGAGAGATATGCATTTCTTAAGTGGGGCCAAAAAGCTTTTAATAATTTTAGAGTTGTTCCTCCAGGAACAGGTATTTGCCATCAAGTAAATCTTGAATATTTAGCCAAAGTAGTTTGGTCATCAAAAAGTGGAGAAGATCTTTATGCTTATCCAGACACATTAGTTGGAACAGACAGTCACACGACAATGGTTAATGGATTATCAGTTTTAGGGTGGGGTGTTGGCGGAATAGAAGCAGAAGCAGCTATGTTAGGTCAACCTATTTCAATGTTAATCCCTGAGGTTATTGGAGTAGAGATCAAAGGAAAATTGCTTGAAGGACTAACAGCTACAGACCTAGTGTTAGCAATCGTTGAAATGCTTAGAAAAAAAGGTGTAGTAGGAAAATTTGTAGAATTTTATGGAGAAGGTTTAAAAAATCTTACATTAGCTGATAGAGCTACCATAGCAAACATGGCACCTGAGTACGGTGCTACGTGTGGTTTTTTTCCTGTAGATGAAGAAACTTTAAAATATTTAAAACTTTCCGGAAGAGATAAGGAGACAATCGAACTTGTAGAAAAATATTCAAAAGCACAAGGACTTTGGGCAAGCGAAGGCATGGAATTCACTGACACTTTGTCTTTAGATATTAGCACGGTTGTTCCAAGTATTTCTGGTCCTAAACGACCACAAGACAAAGTTTTATTAACTGAGTCTTCTAATAGTTTTGCTAAAGCTTATAAAGAAAACACAAAGAGAGAAAAACCTTTTCAAGCAGATATTGCTGGCGCTGATTACAAAATTAGTGATGGAGATATAGTAATAGCGGCTATTACTTCTTGTACAAACACTTCAAATCCAAGCGTAATGATTGGTGCGGGACTACTTGCAAAAAAAGCTATTGAAAGAGGTTTAAAAATTAAACCGTGGGTAAAAACTTCTTTGGCTCCTGGATCTAAAGTAGTCACAGACTATTTAGAAAAAGCAGGTCTAAATAAATATTTAGATGAACTTGGATTTAATTTAGTAGGTTACGGTTGCACAACATGTATTGGAAATTCTGGTCCCCTAAATCAAAATATTTCTGACGCGATACACAAAAAAAATTTATATGCAGTTTCTGTTTTATCGGGAAATAGAAATTTTGAAGGAAGAATAAGTCCAGATGTAAAAGCTAATTATCTTGCTTCACCTCCACTAGTAGTTGCTTTCGCTTTAGCTGGTAATATGAATTTTGATATGTACAAAAATTCTCTAGGTACTGACAAGGAAGGCAAAG
>JAOOKL010000026.1 GCA_028408025.1 Candidatus Pelagibacter sp.
TTCAAAACTTTTTTCAGGTTCCTCAACTAAATTTGGAGCCGATCCTAATAAACAAGTAAGTTTAATTGACTCTGCTTTTCCCGGAATGTTGCCTGTGATTAATGAGGAGTGCGTGAAACAAGCTGTAAGGACGGGTTTAGGCTTGAATGCAAAAATTAATAATTATTCTGTTTTCGATAGAAAAAATTATTTTTATGCAGATCTTCCTCAAGGCTATCAGATCTCACAATATAAAAAACCTATTGTTGGCGAGGGAAAAGTTCTTTTAGATATGCCTTATGGTTCAAAAGAAATAGGTATAGAAAGACTTCACCTAGAACAGGACGCAGGTAAAAGCATCCATGATATGGACCCTTCAAGCACGTATGTAGATTTAAATCGTTCTGGAATTGCTCTAATGGAAATTGTTAGTAAGCCCGACCTTCGGTCCCCAGATGAAGTTAATGCTTATATAAAAAAACTTAGAACTATAATGAGGTACTTGGGTACCTGCGATGGCAATATGCAAGAAGGTTCTCTTAGAGCAGATGTGAATGTGTCAGTAAGAAAAGTAGGTGACAAAAAATTTGGCACAAGATGTGAAATTAAAAATGTAAATTCAATTAAATTTATGCAAATGGCGATAGAATACGAAGCTAATAGACAAGTTGAATTACTTGAGGAAGGAAAAGAAATAGATCAAGAAACAAGATTATTCGATACAAAAAAAAATGAAACAAGATCAATGAGATCAAAAGAAGATGCTCACGATTATAGATATTTTCCCGATCCCGATCTATTACCATTAAAACTTGAACAAAAATTAATTGATGATTTAAAAAAATCTTTACCCGAGTTGCCAGATAATAAGAAAGAGAGATTTACTCAAGAATATGGACTTAACTCATATGAAGCAAACGTATTAGTTTCCGAAAAAGAAATCTCTGATTACTATGAGGAAGTTGCAAAATTATCTGACAAAAAACTTGCAGCTACATGGATGATGGGTGATTTATTTGCAATGCTAAACGATAAAGGTCTCAATATTTCTAACTCACCTATTTCTGCCAAAAATTTTGCTGAATTAGTTCAATCAATTAAATCTGGAGAGATTTCAGGAAGAAGTCAATGTCATTGCACCAAAAACTTTAATGCCAACTGATATAGAAAAATTAGGTGTAAAATCATTTACAGATATGAAGAAAGGATTGGATGGATGTGATATTGTTATGATGTTGAGATTGCAAAATGAAAGAATGCAAGGATCATTTCTTCCATCAAAAAGAGAATATTATGAATTTTTTGGACTTACTCCAGAAAAACTTAAGTATGCAAAAAAAGATGCTTTACTTATGCACCCTGGGCCAATGAACAGGGGTGTCGAGATTGATACTAAATTAGCAGACGACATTAATGTTAGTTTGGTAAAAGAACAGGTAGAACTAGGAGTAGCTGTTAGGATGGCATGTTTAAAATTATATTGTAAATAAATGAAAGAAAAAATTTTAACAAACGTAAGAATAATTGATCCATCACAAAAAATGGATGAAATTGGCAATATAATTATTGATGATAAGGGAAAAATTAAATCAATTGGAAAAAACACAAAAATTTCCAATGTTTCAAAATCAGTAGAAAAAATTGATTTGAAGGGAAATATAGCTATTCCAGGTATAATTGACATGAAAGCCTTTGTTGGTGAGCCTGGCTACGAATATAAAGAAAACTTTAGGACACTTAGCCAAGCAGCTTTAGCCGGAGGAGTAACATCAATCGTTACAATGCCAAACACTAAGCCAATTATAGACAATGTATCTATGGTAGATTTTATAATTAGAAGAGGTAGAGATAAAGCTAAAGTAAACCTTTTCCCATGTGCTTCAATTACAAGACAAGCAGAAGGGAGTCAAATGACTGAGTTCGGATTACTAAAAGCGAGAGGCATTGTAGGTTTTAGTGATGTCAATAAAACTGTTCAAAATACAGAATTAATGTCTAGGATAATGAATTACGCCTCAGACTTAGACGTGCTAATTATGCAGCATGCGGAAGACTATGAATTGTCTAAAAACTCATGCATTAATGAAGGTGAGGTAGCTACCAGATTAGGTTTGCATGGTGTTTCGGATATTGCTGAAAAGATTATTATTGAAAGAGATTTATCTCTCTTGAGTGAATTCCCTTGTAGATACCATATTAATCAAATCTCATCTAAAAATTCTCTAAATGTAATAAAAAAAAATAAATCCAACGGAATTAAATTCAGCACTGGGGTATCAATAAACAACTTATCATTAAATCAAAATGATATAGGAGAATTTAGAACTTTTTTAAAACTATCCCCTCCTCTCAGAAGCGAGGAAGATAGACTTGCATTGATAGAAGGTGTTCAAAGCGATCTTATTGATGTAATTGTATCTGATCATATACCAGAGGATGAAGAGAGTAAGAGACTACCGTTTGCACAGTCTGCAACAGGTTCAATTGGTATAGAGACATTATTATCCCTAGCATTAGAGCTTTATCATAATGACTCGTTGCCTTTAGAAAAAATAATCAAGTGCCTAACAATTAATCCTGCTAAAATTTTAAAAATTGATAAAGGCACTCTTAAGAAAGGAGCTGATGCTGACATTTGTGTATTTGATTTAGAAAAACCATGGGTAGTTAAAGCTGAAAATTTAAAATCTAAATCAAAAAATACTGCAATTGAAAATAGAAAGCTACAAGGAAAAGTGAAATTGACATTACTTAAAGGTGAAGTAGTTTTTTCAATCTGATGGACATAAATTTAATTATTATAGCAATTTACTCTTATTTGTTAGGATCAATTCCTTTTGGATTAATTTTAACTAAAATTTTCCTTAAAAAAGACATCAGAGAAGTTGGTTCAGGAAATATTGGAACTACTAACGTTTTAAGGACTGGAAATAAATTTTTAGCATTAACAACTTTACTTCTAGATTTACTAAAAGGATTTGTTTCAGTTTTCATTACACTATTATATTTTGAAAGTTTAGCTTCATATTCTGCGCTAATATGTTTTATTGGTCATATCTATCCAGTTTGGTTAAAATTTAAAGGGGGTAAAGGCGTAGCTACTTATCTTGGAGTAATTTTAGCTCTATCTTATAAATTTTTTTTAGTGTTTGGGGCTTGCTGGATAATTTTAGCTTTATTATTTAGATTTGCATCACTGTCTTCTATGACTTCTTCTTTAATAGTTTTGTTGTATGCATATTTTTTTGAAAATTATAACTATTCATTAATACTTTTTATTTTTTTCATAATGATTCTTTATACACATAAAGAAAATATTGTTAGACTCAAAAACTCCAAAGAAAATAAAATTAAGTTATAAGTACTGTCTTTTCTACTTTTTCAATAATAAGTTTGACAAAATCGATTAATTTTGAAAATAAACAGATAATGAACTTAGTAATTGTTGAAAGCCCTGCTAAAGCAAAAACTATAAATAAATATTTAGGAAAAGAATATTTAGTATTAGCAAGTTACGGTCATATAAGAGATCTTCCTTCCAAAAATGGATCCGTTGATCCAGAAAATAAATTTCAAATGGAATGGGAAATTGACTCCTTTTCAAAAAAATATTTAAAAGAAATTACAAATGCTGCTGAAGATTCTGATAAAATAATTTTAGCAACCGATCCTGACCGAGAAGGTGAGGCTATAGCCTGGCACGTTAAAGAAGTTTTAGAAAAAAAGAAACTACTCAAAGATAAAAATTTAGAGAGAGTTGTATTTAATGAAATTACAAAGAAAGCAATTCTAGATGCTATTAAAAATCCAAGACAAATACATTTACCATTAGTTGAAGCTTATCTGGCTAGAAGAGCACTAGATTATCTCGTTGGTTTTAATATTTCTCCAATCCTTTGGACTAAGCTCCCTGGATCTAAATCTGCAGGTAGAGTTCAATCTGTAGCACTTAAACTTATAACCGAAAGAGAAAAAGAAATTGAACTTTTTAAACCAGAAGAATACTGGACCCTTACCTCTGATCTCACAAATAAAGATAATAAAAATATTTTTTCAAAATTAAGTTTGTTTAATGGTGAAAAAATTGAAAAGTTTTCTTTTAAGAATAAGGAAGAATTACAAAAAGCTATAGATGCAATTAATAAAGCAAAATTTAAGATTGTTGACGTCAATACTAAATTATATCGAAGAAATCCCCTAGCACCTTTCACTACTTCTACCCTCCAACAAACTGCTTCTGGACGATTTGGTTTTGGAGCTTCAAGGACAATGCAAATTGCGCAACGTCTTTATCAAGGTGTAGACATAGAAGGTGAAACTACAGGGCTAATTACTTATATGAGAACTGATGGTACTAATATTTCTAAAGAAGCTATAGAAGATTTTAGAAAATATATAAATGAAGATTACGGGAACAAATATTTGCCCAATGAGCCAAATAGTTACACTGGTAAAAAAGCTAAAAACGCTCAGGAAGCACATGAAGCTATTAGGCCAACTAATATAAAAAGAAAACCTTCTGATATAAAAAAGTATGTGAATGCAGACCAGTTTAAACTTTACGAATTAATATGGAGTAGAGCCTTATCCTCTCAAATGACACCAGCTGAATTTGATAGAAACACAATTATAATTTCTTCAGATGATAAAAAAATTAATTTTAGAGCAAGTGGCTCAGTTATAAAATTTGATGGTTTTTTAAAAGTTTATCAAGTCCAAGAAGCTGACGAAGATGCAAAAAATATATTACCTGAGGTAAAAGTTGGTGAAGAAATAAGTGTTTTAAAATTAAATGATGAACAACATTTTACTGATCCGCCACCAAGATATTCAGAGGCAAGTTTAGTCAAAAAAATGGAGGAACTCGGTATTGGGAGACCATCCACTTATGCAAGCATTATATCAGTATTATCAACTAGAAATTACGTCGAATTAATGAATAAAAGATTTCATCCAACAGATAGAGGCAAATTGATTTCTGCTTTTTTAGAGAAACTATTTTCAAAATACGTTGATTACAACTTTACAGCTGATCTCGAAAATCAACTTGATGAAATAACTAGTGGTAAAATTGAATGGGTACAGGTACTGGATAATTTTTGGAAAGATTTTTATGAAAATGTAGGAAAAGTTAAAGAAAAAAGAACTAGAGAAGTGCTAGATCTATTAAATGAAAGTTTAGGAACATTAATTTTTGAAAGGGATGATAAGGATGCTATAGATAGAAAATGTAAATTATGTTCCGATGGGGAATTAAGTCTTAAAAATAGTTTTAGAGGTGGAGCTTTCATTGGATGTTCAAACTATCCTGAGTGCAAATTTACTCGCCCTTTATCAAAAGCTAAAGCAGCTGCTCAATATAATTTAGCTGAACCAAAATTATTAGGTCAAAATGATTTTGGTAAAGATATATATTTAAAAAATGGAAGATTTGGCCCATACCTACAATATGAAAAAGAAAAAGATGAACTTGAATTGAAAAAGAAAAAAGGTAGAAAGAAGAAAAGTGAAAATGATCATCTTAAGAATGTTTCTATTCCAAAAGGAATAGACGTTGATAGTGTAGATTTAGAAAAAGCAAAGTATTTGTGTTCTCTTCCGAAAATATTAGGTCAACACCCAGAAAATGGACAAGATATAACTCTTAACTCTGGTAGGTTTGGGCCATATTTAAAATGTGAAAACAAATCTGCGAGACTTGAAAATGTGGACGATCTTTTTTCTATTGGTTTAAATAGAGCAGTAACTATGATAGCTGAAGCTAAACCTGGAAGAATATCATCATCACTAATAAAAGACTTAGGTGAACATCCTGAAGATAAAAAACCAGTAAGAATTATGAAAGGACAATATGGTCCTTATATAAAATATAAATCTCTTAATGCAACTATTCCTGAAGAAAAAGATCCAAATGAACTAACTATGGAAGAGGCTTTAATATTAATTGAAAAAAGAAAAGAATACGATAAAACAAAAAAAAAAGGTAAAAGAAAATGAATGTTATTGATGAAAAAATTAAAACTTTAAAAATAGAATTACCAGAACCAAAAGCACCAGTTGGAGCTTATGTTGCTTCAAAAATCGTTGGAAAATTACTTTTTATTTCTGGTCAAGTGTCGATAGATAAAGATGCTAAACTTATTACCGGGAAGGTTGGGAAAGATTTAAATACAGATGATGGATATAAAGCTGCTGAAAGATGTGGTTTAAGTATAATTTCTCATGCAAAAAAAGCTTGTCAAGATGATTTGAGTAAAATCAAATCCTGTATAAAGTTGACAGGGTACGTAAATTCTACTGATGATTTTAAAGATCAACCAAAGGTAATTAACGGTGCTTCTGATATTATATCTAAAGTTTTTGAAAAAAAAGGTGAGCATACGAGAGCAGCAATTAGTTCGAATAGCCTACCTTTAGGAGTTTCTGTAGAGGTTGATGCTATTTTTGAGCTTAATTAGAGAGTGGTCGACCTACTGAATAATATTGGATTTTGTTACGTTTCATTTCATCAATATTGTATAGGTTTCTTAAATCATAAACTTTAAAATTCTTGTTTTTGACTATTTTTTTGAAATCAATAGTTTTAAATTCATCCCATTCTGTAAGTAAAATGATCAAATTAGCATCAATGCAATTATTTTTTATATTATTTTTAAAAGAACAATTTTTGACATTCTTAAATTCTCTCTTTTCACCTGAGGGATCATAATAATTAATTATTGCACCTTTCTTACTTAAATAAGGTATCATCTTTAAGCTTGTAGAGTCTCTCATGTCATCAGTATTAGGTTTAAATGTTACTCCTAAAAATGAAATTCTTTTGTTTTTTAAGTTTGAACCAAGAATCTTATGTATTCTATAAGTTAATAAGTTAACCCGTTCAGAGTTAGATTTAATAACAGACTTTACAACAGAAAGATTTATCTTATGTTTTTTAGCGGTTGACACTAATCCTTTAGTGTCTTTGGGGAAGCATGAGCCTCCATAAGCGGGTCCGGCTCGTAAAAACCTGCCTCCAATTCTGCTATCAGATCCAATTCCTAAAGAAATATCTTCAATATTCACTCCTGATTTTTCGCACAAGTTTGCTAGTTCATTTATAAAAGTAATTTTTGTAGCGAGAAATGCATTTGAAGCATATTTAATTAATTCAGCTCCCCTTCTTGTTGTAGTGAAAAATTTTGACCCTTTGCTTATTAATGGAGAGTATAATCTTCTCATTGTATTAAATATTTTTTTTTCATTTGATCCAATTACAATCCTATCTGGGTATCTAAAATCGCGTATCGCTTCTCCTTCTCTAAGAAATTCTGGGTTGGAAATTACAGTAAATAGTCTTCGCTTTTTCTTAAGTATTTTTTCGATTACATCACCTGTGCCTACTGGTACGGTAGACTTAGTCACAAGAATTTTCTTATTTTTTGTATATTGAAGAATTTCTTTACAACATTTATTTACATAGGATAAATCAACATTAAGTGATCCTTTTTTTGTAGGTGTGCCTACACATATAAATATTATATCTGAAGAGTTTAAAGCATGCTTAATATCACTTGTGAAAGATAATCTTTTTGCTAGATAATTTTTTTTTATCAATTCATTTAAACCAGGTTCATAGATTGGAGATATTCCAGATTTAAGTTTTTTTATTTTGTCTAAATTTTTATCAACACATATTACTTGATTACCAATATCTGCAAAACAAGTACCACTAACTAAACCAACGTAACCAGTGCCTATCATGCACAATTTCATTTTTCACCTTTGTTAATTTTAATTCCAGACTTAATATATCCACTTAAAGTTCCGCAATCTAAATATTTTCCTTTAAAAATATTTCCATAAAATTTATTGTTTTTATGTATTAAACTTTTAATTGCGTCTGTAATATGTATTTCTCCTCCTTGACCTGGTTTTAATCTTTTAATCTCTTCAAATATTTTTGAAGTCAAAATATATCTTCCTATAATTGCAAAATTTGATGGCGCTTTTTTGATATTAGGTTTTTCTACAACATCTTTGATTTGAAAATAACTTTTTTTCTTATTTTTAAAAGATAAAATTCCCCATCTTGAAACAGTTTTTCTTTCTACTCTTTTAGTGGCTATCACTGATCCATTTGTAATCTTATGTAATCTTATCATTTCTTTAGAGCAATTATGTTTAATTATAAGGTCATCTGGCAAAAGCATAAGAAAAAATTTATTTTTAATAAATTTTTTACATCTTAACACCGCATCAC
>JAOOKL010000027.1 GCA_028408025.1 Candidatus Pelagibacter sp.
GATCACATTTGCAATATTTAGAACAATTACGTCAAGTGATAGGTTTGAGGTCATATGGGCAAAAAGATCCTCTGTCAGAATTTAAAAAAGAAGCTTTTTCATTATTTGAAGGTTTGTTAGAAAAAATTAAAAGCGATGTTATAAAATTTCTAATTAACCTTAATATTGTTATTTCAAATGAAGAGCAAAAGAAAAAAGGAGAAGAACCAATTCTAACTAATAACAAAAAAACTGGAAGAAACGAAAAATGTCCTTGTGGCTCAGGAAAAAAATACAAGCATTGTTGTGGCTCACTATAATTAAAAAATTGGATTATAAGCCCATTGCAACAAAGCTTGCCTTTGTCTTCTTCTGCAATTTAAATCCCCTTCTTCACAATTTTTTTTTACAGCTGGCCCATGTCTATCGCCAAAGGCTTTCCATCTCTTAATTTGAGTCTTATCTATTTCAGGAATTCTTCTTCCATTAATAAATCTACAATACCATTGGAACCATCCCAAAGGATCCTCCTTAAAAATCCAGCCTTTATCGATCCATTCTTTTCTTGATAAACCCGATTCAATTTTGAAACGATTCAAACTAACATCAAATGTTTTACTCATTTTTGCTTTTTCAAACCAAGACTTTGGAAACTCTTTTATGCTACCGTCAGAAAAATATGCCCCCCCGAATACTCCAAGCTCTAACATTTTTTTTGGAGTAAGTTGTGGTTTAAATATTTTATAAAATTCTTCTTGTTTCATTACTGAATACTAACATCGTTTTTCAGTAAAAACTATTTTTTAACTTCTCTAGTATTCGCGTTGAATGACTCCGTAAAAGGAATAGGAACTATTACTGCATCCACTGGTTTATTTGAATATTTTTTTGGTAAATGTACTTTGTATTTTTTTCCAAAATTTCCAATTGGAAATCCATTAGAGTTTGTATTTCCTTCAAATGGCACATACCCAATAGCAATATTAGTTCCTTTCTCAGGGTGGTACCAAGGAGATGTTATGTAACCAACTGGTTTACCGCCACTAGCATTAGATATTAAATAGAAATCATTAGCATAATCCTCTATAGGCTTTCCACCAAGTTCCATTCCCACTAGCTGGAGTTTGTAAGGTTTCTCTCCATCTTTAATTTGTTGCTTCATTTTTTCTAAAGCTTCTTTGCCTACATAATCAGTCTGTTTATTCCATTCACCTTTTCCAGATAACGAAACTTGATACCCTAAATTACATTGAAAAGGATTGTGTTCATGATCCATGTCTTGGCCCCACGAGAGTATCCCCGCTTGAATTCTTCTATGATGAGCCGGAGCTATGACCATTAATTTATGTTTTTTTCCTGCTTTAAGGACTGCATTCCACATGTCTTCAGCATATAAAGTTGCGTTCCTCAAATAAATTTCATATCCAGCTTCTCCAGAAAATCCCGACTGAGATAT
The DNA here is from genome assembly GCA_028408025.1 of Candidatus Pelagibacter sp. The sequence continues at coordinate 1,436 of JAOOKL010000027.1, forward strand.
AACGCAGCTTCTTCCACCAACTTTTGCTTCTGCAAGCCCATAAAATGGCATCATATCTAAATCAACTTGATCTCCAATTAAATCTTTCATTAAAGCTTTTGACTTTGGTCCTTGGATTTGAACTGGACATGCATCAATTTCATCAATTTCTACTTTAAATCTTTTATCAGCGTTAACTCCTTGAAGATATAATCCAATATCTGAGTCTGACAAACTAAACCAAAATTCATCATCTGCTACTCTTAATAAAACTGGGTCATTAAGGACTCCACCTTTATAATTACATAAAATCACGTATCTTCCTCGCATAGTTGAAATTTTTGTTGCATCTCTAGTAATTACGTAATCAACAAATTTTTCTGCATCTGGTCCTTTAACTCTTATTTGTCTTTCAACAGCAACGTTCCACATAGTTACGTGTTTTTTAATAGCTTGGTATTCAACCATTGCCCCGCCTTTTTCAGGTCTTACGTAACCTCTTGGATGATAAATTCTATTATATACTGTGGCTCTCCAACAACCCGCTTGCATAGATAAATGCCAGTAAGGAGATTTTCTTACGCGAGTTGAGATTAAAAGTTCTACTTTTGTGGGACCGCTTTGTCTTAAATTATATGGAACATTTCTATCAGATTGATCGACTGAAGTCTCATGTCTTACTTTACTATAATCAATTTTCTCAGGTTTAAAAGAGATTACCTTAAATTTTTTATTCTTTTTTATTTTTTTATTTTTTTTTATTTTTTTAGGCATAATTATTTTTTTCCAGCCATTTGTTTGTTTCTTTTAATCCGCCAAAAGTATAAATATGGAAATTTTCTGTAGCAGATTTTAAATTATTAATTAATTCGTTTGGGTCGTTAGGTTTTAACAAATCTACAGCTTTTGTAGCATTAGATTTAAGAAAATTAAAAGAATTTTTTGCTCCAACAATGCTAGCAAATTTTAATAAGCTACTGATTTTTAAAGGCCCAGTAATCCCTACATGCACTGGCAAAGTTTGTCGCGAAATAAAATTACTAATTGGTTTTGGATCTAATAGCCATTGAGTAACAATGTAATCAGCAAATGGTATTTTATCTTTCATAGCTTTTTCTAAATCTGAATCCGATATATCAGGGGACCCGTCTGGGTGTCCAGCAATTCCTATTTTCATCCCCTTGAATAATTCAGTTTCAAGTAATTGCAACGAGCAGTGGTAATCTCCAATTGGTTCAGCACCTCCTCCTATCACTAAAGCTTGTTTTACACCAAAATCTTTACACATTGATGTATACTCTTTTAATTCATCTAAATTTTTAATTGATCGTGCTGGGAAATGAGGAACTGGATTAAACCCATTTTGCACCAGCTCTTTTGCTTTATTTGCTACATCCCTAAAATCATTGCCTGGAAGCATTGTTATATAAACATCTTTAACCTTCGGCAAAACTGAGAGGTCTGTCTTCATAGTTATTTCTAATGAAAATTTCATATTTCTCGGGATATACCAATGTTACCTACTAGGTGTCCAGAGAAATCAATATAAGAATAGTTTGACTTTGCCCCTTGTTAATAGTCAAATAATTATCAAGAGAAAATGAAAATACTGTGTGTTTTATATGATGATCCAAAGGGAGGTATGCCCAAAAACTACCCTTTGTCAGGTCTACCCAAGCTTGATAAATACCCTGATGGAATGACGCTTCCTACTCCAAAAGGAATAGATTTTAACCCAGGTGAATTGTTAGGATGTGTGTCAGGAGAATTAGGTTTAAGAAAATTTTTAGAGTCTAATGGCCATACATTAGTTGTGACTTCAGATAAAGACGCCAAAGGATGTAAAGCAGATAAGGAATTAGTAGACGCTGATATTGTTATATCTCAACCTTTTTGGCCTTATTACTTAACAAGAGAAAAAATAGAGTCAGCAAAAAAATTAAAAATGGCAATTACTGCAGGTATTGGGTCAGATCACGTTGATTTACAAGCTGCCATGGATAATAAAATTGATGTTGTTGAAGTAACTTATTGTAACTCTAGATCAGTAGCAGAACACATTGTAATGATGATTTTATCGTTGGTTAGAGATTATCATAACCAACATGCTATCGTAAAAGCAGGTGGTTGGAATATTGCTGATGCCGTTCAAAGATCTTATGATGTTGAAGGAATGCATATTGGAACAGTTGCAGCTGGACGTATTGGTTTAGACGCATTAAGAAAAATGAAACCATTTGATGTTCACTTACATTATTTTGATAGACACAAATTGCCGGATTCAGTTGAGAAAGAATTAAATCTTACATTTCACGACTCTGTAGAGTCTTTAGTTAAAGTTTGTGATGTTGTGACAATTAATTGTCCACTTCACCCTGAAACCGAAAATTTATTTGATGACAAATTAATTAACAAAATGAAAAAGGGTGCGTATATCGTCAACACTGCAAGAGGAAAAATTTGTAATAGAGAAGCTATTGCTAAAGCTTTAAAGTCAGGTCAATTAAGTGGTTATGCCGGTGACGTTTGGTTTCCTCAACCTGCGCCTAACGACCATTTATGGAGATCAATGCCTAATCACGGAATGACACCACACACTTCTGGAACTTCTTTATCAGCTCAATATAGATACGCCGCGGGTGTTAGAGAAATCCTTGAATGTTTCTTCGATAAAAAGCCAATAAGAGATCCTTATTTAATTGTTCAGAATGGTCAACTAGCAGGGATGGGCGCTCATTCTTATAGTAAAGGAAGTGCAACTGGTGGATCGGAAGAAGCAGCTAAATATAAAAAAAAGTAGTCTAAAATAAACCTTCGATCTCACCTTTTTTATTTAACTTAATATTATCTGCAGCTGGCACTCTTGGAAGTCCTGGCATAGTCATTATAGATCCGCAAACAGCAACTAGAAATTCTGCTCCACTAGATAATCTTACCTCCCTTACGGATAACGTATGGCCGGATGGTGCTCCTTTTAGTTTAGGATCAGTAGAAAAGCTATATTGTGTTTTTGCAATACAAACTGGAAATTTTCCAAATCCAGCCTTTTCTATTTTATAAACCTGTTCTTTTGTTTTTTCATCTACCTCAATTCCTTTTGCTTTATAAATTTCTTTTGCAATTATTTCTATTTTTTTCAAAATTGGAGTTTCATCAGAATATAGAAATTTAAATTTATTTTTTTCACTCTTCTTGCACAATTCGACTACATGATTTGCTAAGTCTTTAGTTCCTTTTCCCCCGTTTGCCCAATGGGTGCACATGCTGACTTTAACTCCAAATTTTGAGCAGTGATCTTGAATAATTTTAACTTCATTTTCAGTATCATTGGTAAAATGATTAATTGCTACAACTACGTTTAAACCAAATTTCTTTATATTTTCAATATGTCTTTCAAGATTAGGCAATCCTTTTTTAAGTGCATCAGTGTTCTCCTCTTTTAAATTCTCTTTATCTAGTCCTCCATGCATTTTTAAAGCTCTTATTGTTGTTACAAGAACTACACAACTTGGTTGAATACCTGCTTTACGGCACTTGATGTCTAAAAATTTTTCAGCTCCAAGATCAGCACCAAAACCTGCCTCTGTAACAACGTATTCAGATAGTTTTAAAGCAGTTTTTGTTGCAAGAATTGAATTACATCCATGAGCAATATTTGCGAATGGTCCGCCATGAATAATAGCTAAATTATTCTCAAGAGTTTGAACAACATTAGGCCGAACAGCCTCTTTAAGTAGTACTGTCATTGGACCTTGTGCTTTTAAATCTTTTGCGTATATAGGCTTTTTATCTTTTGAATATGCTACAGTAATATTTCCAATTTTTTCTTCTAATTCTTGTATGGTATTCGACAAACAGAAAATTGCCATTACTTCTGAAGCAACTGTAATGTCGAAACTATCACTTCTTGGGTTATTTGCTTTTAATTTTTCCAAGTTAATTTCTATTTTTCTAAGAGCACGATCATTTAAATCTACAACTCGTTTCCAAACTACATTATCGGGGTCTATATTTAATATATTTCCCCAGTAAATATGATTATCTATCAAAGCAGAGAGTAAATTATGAGCAGAAGTAATTGCGTGAAAATCTCCAGTAAAATGTAAATTGATCTGTTCCATTGGTATTACTTGAGCGTAGCCACCTCCCGCTGCTCCACCTTTCATTCCGAAAGAAGGTCCTAAACTAGGTTCTCGTAAACAAACTATTGATTGTTTGCCAATTTTATTTAGGCCATCGTTCAATCCAACTGCGGTAGTTGTTTTTCCTTCACCAGCTGGAGTTGGCGTTATTGCTGTCACTAAAATTAAATTGCTTTTTTTTTCTTTTAAAGAGTCAATATAATCTAGGTTTAATTTTGCTATATGGCGTCCCATTGGACTAAAATTGAAGGGATCAGCAGAAATATTAAATTTTCTTAAAATTTCTTTAATTGGTTTGATATTTGCTGCTCTTGCTATTTCAATATCGGATTTTATTTTTTTCATTAAATCCTTAAATTGTGGTGGCCTTGGTAAGAATCGCACTTACGACACATACCTTTTCAGGGTACTGCTCTACTACTGAGCTACAAGGCCTAAAATCTAAAAGTAATTCTACCTTTAGTTAAGTCATACGGAGTCATTTCTACCATCACATTATCTCCTGCCAGCACTCTTATTCTATTCTTTCTTAATTTTCCAGCCGTATGGGCTAGTATTTCATGATTATTTTCAAGTTTCACTCTAAACATAGCATTAGGTAACAACTCTGTTACTTTTCCTTTAAATTCTAAAGTTTCTTGTTTTGCCAATTATAATTCCTTTAATTCTAGTATTATATTAATAAATATTTTATTATTTTTAAATTTATATCTAAAGAACTTGATCTTTCAACTCTTTTTATCTCTCTATTATAAGGGTTCATGCTTCGGTTTATTTTTTGTATCCCATGGTTCTCCTTGGTCATCAAGAGTAACTTCTATAACTTCAGCTAAAACTCTTACAACTGAATCTCCCGAAAATATTAGTTTCATTTCAAAATGTTTATCTGGGTTTTGTTGACATTCAATTGCGAGAAAGTCTAAAAACTGATCTTTATTTTTTTGATTTATATTTTTTGAATTTACCTCTAACACATTTTCAAATTTTAATATTGTTCGTATTCGCTTATTTTTTCTAAAAACACCTTTTTCAACATCTTCCCACATGAACCTATTTAATTGAATTAAAAGCATTTTATTCTTTTTTAAGTTTGCAATGTTAGATGTGCTTACGATAGAGTCTTGAAGATGAGCTGAAATGACTCTTAAATCTTCATCAGTTTTAGCTATAAGTTTTAGGTTTTTAGCGTTCACTTTAAATTCTTTTAATACGAGCTTTGCAATTTTTCAATTTTTTTTCTAAATATTCATATCCTCGATCGAGATGATAGATTCTATTAATAATCGTTCTATTATCTGCTATTAAAGCTGCTAAAACTAAGCTAACTGAAGCTCTTAAGTCTGTAGCCATTACCTCAGCCCCAGTCAATCTTGTTGGCCCTTTGATAATTGCAGTCTTGTTCAAAATTTTGATATTTGCACCCATTCTTTTAAGTTCAGGGACATGCATGAATCTGTTTTCAAAAATATTTTCTTTTATCTTCGAAGTACCTTTCGCTTGAGTCATCAAAACCATTAATTGCGCTTGCAGATCAGTTGCAAAGCCTGGGTAAGGACGGGTTTCAATTTTTATTCTTTTAGTTTTTTGTATGGATTCTTCTCTCGAAATTGTTTTAACTTTAAAATTACTTTCTATACTTGGTGTAATGTTATTTTCATTTTTAATCGTCTCTTTATTTTGAGAAGGACTTTGATTTGTTTGTTTTGGAGTTTCAAAAAATGCTGCCCAGAAAAGCAAAACAGACATTGATAAAGCTATAGCAACAAAAACATTTTTATTATCCATTTTTATTTTCCTTTTGTCTTTCAAATTTAGTTTTATTCGAAGCATTATGTACTGCAGGCACAAAATCTAAACCATATCCACCACCTAGCTTTCTAAATGGATGACATTTTAAAATTCTTTTTACTCCAAGATTAGATCCTTTTATTGGGCCATGTTTTTGCAAAGCTTCAATAAAGTATTCAGAGCAGGTAGGTAAAAATCTACACCTATTTCCCAATAAAGGAGAAATTAAAAATTGGTAGACTTTGATAATAAAAATTAAAATTTTTGTCATTTCATTTTTTTAATTTGCTAAAACTTTTCTCCATTGACTGCATAAGTGCATCATGTTTTTGAGCAAAAGCATTAGATTTTCCAAAAACTATATAAG
>JAOOKL010000028.1 GCA_028408025.1 Candidatus Pelagibacter sp.
CAAATTTTTATTCCAGATAAATCAGGTAACATCCAATCTAACAAAACAAGGTCTGGTTTTTTTTCTTTTATACTCGAGAGAGCTTCTTCTCCATTGGAGCTAGAGGATACTTTATATCCTTCCTTTTGGAGATTATAAGTAAGAAGTGTTAAAATTGGCTTTTCATCTTCTACAACAAAAATATGGGCGCTCATTAACTTTCTACAGGTTTACCTTTTGGTCTTGCTCCCTCAAGATATTCGCCTTCAATTAAATAATAAAGAGACTCGGCAATATTAGTTATATGGTCTCCAGCTCTTTCTATATTTTTTGTTACAAATAATAAATGTGTTGCCATTTCTAAATTTTTTTTGTCTTTTTGTAAATAAGTTGCAACTTCATTCATAGCTAAATTAGTCAAATCATCTACTTGTTCATCTTTTTTCCAAATTTCAATTGCCTTATCTTTTGATCTATTTAGATAAGCATCTAGAGCATCTTTTAATTGTTTTTGTACTAAATCTCCCAACCTTCTAAGGCTTCCTATAAGTTCATTAGGTAAATCTACTGGTAGCGGTTTGACTTTTTTAGCAACACTTTTCGCTAGGTCTCCAATTCTTTCTAAATCATGTGAAATTTTCATCGTTGAAATAGTAATTCTTAAATCAACTGCCATTGGAGCTCTTTTCACTAAAACAGTTGTGATTTGATTATCAATAGTGGATCTTAATTCATTTATTTTTCCGTCATTTTTTACAATCTTGTCTACTGATTCTTTATCAACTTTAATAACGGCTGCCATCGCATCTGCCATCTGATTTTCTGTAAGACTTCCCATCATTACAAGATTATCATTTAGGCTTTGCATCTCCTCTTCGTATGATTTTACTGTATGGCCTGTTCCAGACATTTATCCAAATCTCCCTGTAATATAATCTTGCGTCATTTTATTAGCCGGATTTTTAAATATTTTATCCGTTGAATCTACTTCTATTATTTTTCCAAGATGAAAAAAACCTGTTTTTTGTGAAACTCTTACTGCTTGTGCCATTGAGTGCGTAACAATTACAATTGTGTAGCTTTTTTTTAAATCATCTATTAATTCCTCTATTTTCGCGGTAGCGATTGGATCTAAAGCAGAGCAAGGTTCATCCATTAAAATTACTTCTGGATTAACCGATAGTGCTCGAGCAATACAAAGTCTTTGTTGTTGCCCCCCTGACAAACTTGTGCCAGGCTCATTTAATCTATCTTTTACTTCATCCCAAAGAGCTGCTTTTTTTAAACTTGTCTCAACTATGTTATCCATTTGATCTTTGTTCTCAGCAGCGCCATGTATAATTGGGCCATAAGCAATATTATCATAAATACTTTTTGGAAAAGGATTTGGCTTTTGAAACACCATTCCCACTTTTTCTCTAAGTGTAACTACATCAACATTTTTTTCATTAATTTCAGCTCCGTCTATTTCAACAGACCCTTCTACTTTACAAATATCAATTACATCGTTCATTCTATTAATGCATCTTATAAATGTAGACTTACCACATCCTGATGGACCAATTAATGCTGTTACTTCCTTTTGATTAATATCTAAATTAATATCGAATAAAGCTTGTTTTTTTCCGTAATAAACATTTAAGTTTTTTGCTTTTATTTTTATTTTTGAATTATTTAATTCCATTTTTTTTCGAATTTTTGTCTAAGATAAACGGCAATGAAATTCATTACAATAAGAAAGCCGAGCAACATCATAATTGTTGCCGACGTTTTTTCCACAAATCCTCTCTCAGCTTGCTCAGACCATAAGTAAACCTGTACTGGTAAAGATGCTGATGGATCAACTGGTGAACTTGGAATATCAACTACAAAAGCGACCATCCCAATAAGAATTAAAGGAGCGGTTTCTCCTAAAGCTTGAGCTAGACCAATTATTGTTCCAGATAAAGTTCCTGGCATAGCTAGTGGAACAACGTGATGAAACACCGTCTGAAATTTTGAAGCTCCAACTGATAATGCTGCTTCTCTTATCGAGGGTGGAACTGCTTTTAATGATGCTCTGCATGGAATTATTATTCTCGGTAAAGTCATTAGAGATAATGTAATTCCTGCAACTAATGGGGTAGACCTAGGAAATTCCATTACACTTAATAATATTCCTAAACCTAAAAGACCGTAAACTATTGATGGTACTGCTGCTAAATTATTAATATTAATTTCTATAAAGTCGGTTATTTTATTTTTTGGAGCAAACTCTTCCAGATAAATTGAAGCCATTATAGCTATTGGGAAAGACAAGATTAAACAAATTATAATTGTAAAGAATGATCCCATTAAAGAACCGCCAATACCAGCTAACTCAGGATCTCTAGAATCTCCTTTGGTAAAAAGATAATTATTAAACTTTTTATCAATTTTTTCTTTTTCAATTAAATTGTCATAAATATTTAATTGATAATTGCTAACTCGTCTTCTGTCCTCTGGTAAATCTCTAGGAAAATTTCCTTTATTCAGCTGATCAATATCATCGGATGCTGTGATTTTAACTGGAACAATTTGATCAATTTTATTCGGATTTTTAATTAAAAAATCTTTAATCTCAAATTCGTAATCAGGGCTAAATAATCTTAAAATTTGTCTTTCCTCTTTAGAATCTTTTGCAGGATATATTTTCAAAAGACTTTCTACAGCTAAATCATAGAAATCTGCATCTTTAAGAGAATTTTGATTAATTGGACCCTCTAATTCTAGAAGAGAGGAGTCGTAATTTACTGCCACTTCTATCATTGTTCTACTGAAAGCTGAACTTCCCTTAGAAAAAATATTTTGTACAAGAATTAATACAAAGATAACTGCTAAACTGACAGAGATTAAGCCGTACATCTTAAATCTTTTTTCTGCTCTATATCTTTTTTTTAACCTTTGTTCTTTAGTCATATTTTTCTCTGTATTTTTTAACAACTCTCAGAGCGATATAATTTAAAATTAATGTTGCGATAAATAATGTTAATCCTAATGCGAATGCAGCTTGTGTTTTAGGGCTGTCAAATTCTTGGTCTCCCACCAATATCATAACAATTTGAGTTGTGATGGTTGTAGTGGACTCAAGAGGATTTATAGTCAGGTTTGCAGCTAAACCTGCAGCCATCACTACAATCATAGTTTCTCCAATAGCTCTTGAGACCGCTAAAAGAATAGATCCAATTATTCCCGGTAGAGCTGCTGGTATTACAACTTTTTTTATTGTTTCGGATTTGGTAGCGCCTACTGCGTAAGAGCCCTCTCTTAAGGATTGTGGAACTGAATTTATTACATCATCAGATAAAGAAGATATGTAAGGAATAATCATAACTCCCATAATCAATCCAGCTGCTAGTGCACTTTCTGATGAAACAGTGAGACCCAAACTCTCACCAAGGGTTCTAAAGAAAGGCCCAACAGTTAAAGCAGCAAAAAAACCGTAAACCACAGTTGGTATACCAGCTAAGATTTCAATAATTGGTTTGGAATATTTTCTAACTTTCGTTGAAGCGTATTCAGCTAAATATATTCCAGAAAATAAACCTATTGGAACAGCCACACACATTGCAATTAAGGCGATGAATGCGGTACCTGCAAATAAAGGCACAGAACCAAAAGCATCTTGAAGCTCTAAAAGTTCTTCAGGAGTAATAGCAGATGCATCCCTTACGAAAGCACGTTGAGGACTCCAAGAGGTACCAAATATAAATTCGAATATGTTTATCGTAGAAAAAAACTTTAGGCTTTCAAATAACAGAGATACAATTATCCCTACTGTTGTCAAAATTGCTACTAAAGAAGAGGTAAATAATAAAACTTTTAGTATTATCTCAACATCATCTCTGGCTTTATTGTTATTTTGAATTTTTCTGTATGCAAAAGTTAGAGAGCCAATTAACGCAGCAGCTATAATTACAATTTTTGAATTTTGAGCAATAATATTAATTGAAGAGTACTTTATTGAAGCTGCTTTAATTTCATTTGTGATCTCACCTGAAAAATTTCCATTAAAAAATGATAATGTTTGCTCATAAAATAAGTCTTTAGACTCAATTTGAGGAAAATTATTAAGTATCAAGACTTTGATTATTGTAGGTTCAAACAGTGACCAACATCCAAAAATAATTAATGCCGGTAAGCCACACCATAGAGATAAATAATAACCGTAATAAGCGGGAAGCGCTTTTAGTTTAATATTTTGAGTAACTAACTTACGAGCTTCAGATCTACCGAAAAAATAACTTGAAAGGCAGAGAATTAAAATTACTCCCGCAATTAAAGAATTCATGATCTTTATGTAGATGAGTAATGTTACAGATTTGTTAAATATTTAAACTTTAAATTGAGAATAAAAAAAAAGGCCGAATAATCGGCCTTTTTTTCATTAATTAACAACTGTTACTTGAGGTTGATTGTAACTAAGTCTTTTGCTGCAGTTCTAGTAACTTTATATTTATCGCTAGCTAGTGGCACTAATCCAATATCAGTTAAGTAACCTCTAGATCCCATAGCCTTTTTTGAAGTGAATGCGTCTAAAAATTCTTTCAGACCAGGGACTACTCCAACATGAGCTTTCTTTGCATAAAAGAATAATGGTCTTGCTATTGGATAAGAATAATCTTGAATCCCTTCTAATGAAGGTTTTACCCCATTGATAGCCGCTGCTTTTATTTTGTCTTTGTTTGCTAAATAATAACTATAGCCAAAGAAACCATAAGCATCAGGATTTGCTGCAAGTTTTTGTACAATTAAAGTGTCGTTTTCACCTGCTTCAACCGCGTAACCATCTTCTCTCATTTTTGCACATTCTTTTTTAGATTTATCACCAAATAAAGATTTAGCTTCTTTTGAACAACCTTTATTCATTACCAATGAATTCCAAGCATCTCTTGTTCCAGATGTATGTCTTAAAGGTCTTAGGGCACTTTGTAATAAGAAAAAAATTTTATTAATTTTAGATGAAGTTCAATGCGGAATTGGCAGAAGCGGTAAGTTTTTTGCTTTTGAACACGCAAAAATTAAACCAGATATTGTTCCTATAGCCAAAGGAATAGGTGGAGGATTTCCTATCGGAGCTGTATTAGTGAATAAGAAAGTGGCTTCTGGAATGAAACCAGGAACTCACGGGTCGACCTTTGGCGGAAACCCATTAGCAATGAGTGCAGGTAATGCTGTGATGGATATAATGTTTAAAAAAGGATTTTTTAATAATGTAAAAAAAAATGGCGAATATTTCATTAAAGAACTAAATAAATTGAGAGAAAGATATCCTGGCATAATTAAAGAAGTTAGGGGAAAAGGTTTATTAGTTGGCTTATGTTTACAAAAAGAGCAAACAAATTTTATTCATCAGTTGTTTCTTAATAAACTTCTTTCTATTAGAGCCGCAGAGAATGTGGTCAGACTTCTGCCTCCTTTAAATGTTACTAAAAAGGAGATTAATCTGGCTTTAAACGTAATTAATAAAGTTTGTGAGAACTATAAATGAAAAATTTTATAAATATTTCTGATTTATCTTCTGAAGAATTAAGATCAATTATTGAAGAGGCAAAATCAAGAAAATTAAAAAGAAAAAATTTAAATAAATCTTCACCTGACGAAGATAAGCCTTTTGAAGGCAAGTCAATGGCTATGATTTTTGAAAAACCATCTACCAGAACAAGAATGTCGTTTGATATTGCTGTAAAGCAACTTGGTGGATCTTCAATTATTTTGAATCCTGAGGGTATCCATTATGGAAAAGGGGACGAAACTTTGAAAGATACCGCAAAAGTATTAACCGAATATGTTGATATAGTTATGCTGAGAACAGCCCAACATAAAAATTTAGAGGAATTTGGAAAACACTTAGATATTCCAATTATTAATGGACTTTCTGATCAAAGTCATCCCTGCCAAATTATTTCAGATATTCTAACCTTTGAAGAAATTAAAGGTCCTATTAAAAACAAAGTAATTTCTTGGTTGGGAGATGGAAATAACAATATGTCAAACTCCTTAATAGAAGCAGCTGGAAAATTTGATTTTGAATTAAAAATTGGATGTCCTAACAAATATATGCCTAACAAAAATATAATGAAATGGGCTAAAAAAAATGATGTTAAACTTACCGTCACAAAAAAACCTGAGGAAGCAGTAAAAAACTCTGATTGTATTATGACTGATAAATGGGTTTCAATGAATGACAAGGTAAATAAAAAGATAAAAAAGAAAAACTTAAAACCCTATCAAGTAAATAAAAAATTAATGGCAAAAGCTAAACCTGATGCAATCTTCATGCACTGCTTACCTGTGGGAAGAGGAGAAGAAGTTACGGATGAAATTATTGATGGCAAACAATCTGTTGTCTGGACACAAGCACTGAACAGAGTTCATGCTCAAAAAAGTATTATCAATTGGTGTTTTGGTTAAGGTAAAGGTTTTGGACTGCTACTTTTAGAATTCATATACAATATTACTGAAGCTCTATCTTTTTCTTTTCTTAGACCAGCAAATGCCATTTTTGTTCCTTTAATATAAGCTTGAGGCTTAATTAAATATGAATTCATTTCTTCAAATGACCACTGTTTCGCATAGGCGACCATAGCTTTAGAATATTTATAATCACTTACTGAACCAGCTTTTCTACCAATTACATTCCATAAATTTGGCCCGATCATATTTTTTCCATCACTTGCTATCATATGACAAGCACTACATTTTTTGAAAACTTTTTCACCGTGTGCAAGATCTCCCATTGCAAGCAATTGAGCTATATCAACTTTCTCCAAAGTTTTTGTTTCATCTTTTTCAGTTGAAGCTACAGCTTTCTCTAAACCATCGATCTGGTAGGCTGATTGTTTTGGCTTTTCAACATAGAAAAGCATATCAGCAAATTTACCGATCCCTATTATAAGAAGCGCTGTAAGAAGCACTGCAGCTATGATTTTATTTATTTCAAAACTGTCCATAATTTGACAAATACTAGATGACATATAACATGACTAAGTATAAAAAACTTATAATTACTTTACACAATTTGCGTCTTTGAGACGCATTACTATGAATAAAACTGTAATAATCATACCCTCTAGACTCAAGGCGAAACGGCTTGAAAATAAACCGTTAAAACTTATTAACAATAAAGAGATGATTTTACATGTGTACGAGGCTGCAACTAAATCTAAATCAGGTGAAGTATACGTCGCAACTCCTGACGAAGAAATTATAAAAGTAGTGAAAGGATTTGGGGGAAATGCAATAAAAACGTCTAAAGACCATGAAACTGGAACTGATAGAATTTTCGAAGTTTTTGAAAGTGTTCTAAAAAATGAGCCAAAATTAATTATTAATTTGCAAGGGGATATGCCAAACATACAGCCTAAAGCAATTTCCGATTTAGTGGAGTACATGTC
>JAOOKL010000029.1 GCA_028408025.1 Candidatus Pelagibacter sp.
CCTAAATTATAATCTTTTAAATAATCGAAAATATTTAAATAATAAAGAACCAGTAAAAAAAAAAGGAGTGCAATATATTTTTTTATTTCATTTATTTTTGGAAATTTTTTTTCATTTAATGTTGAAACTATATGAAATGGCAAAAAATATAAAAGACAAATTGACGAAAAAATTACTAAGTTTTTTATAATAAATTTTGGTTGATGATACTCCAAAATTAAGTTTATTCTTTGCTCTCCTTCTCCTAAATAAACAGATCCTCCCCAAATATAAAGTAATATTAAACCAGGTATCGAAAAAATAGCGTAATAAATTATTGAAGTTTTGAGTAAAAAATAATCTTTATTTACAAATGAACTTACTACAAAAAAAATTGGAAAAAAAACTAGATATGGTCTGGTATATAACGCCAAACTTGAAAACAAACAAACTAGGAAAATGTTTAATTTATTTTTATCGATAGCCAAGTAATACTTTATAGATAATATTAAAAATAACCATCCTAAGTTTTCTGTTAAACCCCAAAATGCTGATGATCTAAAAAATGGTAATATTAAAAAAATACTTGAGTATAGATATGAGTCTAAATCATTTAATTTATATTTATGTCTCAAGATTTGAGAAAAAATAATTACATTTAATAAAGATAGAATTGTTATTGAAAATTGAAAAGACTCTTGACTATAAGTAAAAGGGTTCAAATAAGCATTGAGTATATGAAACATTGGCAAGCTACCTTCTCCTATTGCACCATAATTATATATGGTTCCTATAAAATCATTTTTGAAAGATAAGATACCTTTCCAAGTAAGATTGATAAAATCAGCCTCGGCTCCACCCCCTACATTTTCTCTATAATAAAAACCTAGAAAATAAGAAAATAATATTAAAAAAAGTATTAGATACTTTAAAAGATCAATTTTCTTATATGTCATGAAATCAAAGATTTTGTCTTATTAATAGTTTAAAGCTTTATTATAGTTTTTAGGAACTTTAAGAATATCTCTTTTTGTTTTTAGATTTTTTCTATAATTTAATTTAAAGTCAAATTTTGGACTTATAGAATTAAAGCCAAATAATTTTTTTTGGTTTGTGTTTAATAATCTATAAATTTTTTTTCCACATTTGGTATAGTCCAGTGAAGGTTTTATCCACCATCTTTTATAATGAATAATAAGGCCCCATCTTTCATTGCCAGATAAATTCTCACCAATTTGATGCCATGTTTGTCCTAGGAAAAAAATTATAGATCCAGATTTAGCATTTATTGTTTTAAAGTTTTTCTCGATTTTTTTATTTGTTTTTAAATGATTAATTCTTTTCCCACTCATATGACTTTTCGGCCAAACTCTAGTTGATCCGTTCCTTTTATTAAAATCATTCAAACAGATGATAATTATAAGATCAGTTGTGTTTGAAAATTCTTTCATGGGTAAATGACCATCCATATGAATAATATTTTGTTTTTTTTTAATCTTTTTATAATCTTTAAGTTCTTTATTTCCTTCATTATTTACACTTTTGCTTGCGATAAAATTATCTAATATAAATTCATCCTTAAAAACTTCTTTTGCAACATTTAACACTATTGGTATATCCAAAAATTTAGAAAAATTTTTAAAGTCTCTAAAAACTAAATCTTTTATTGTTAATTGACGAGGTGTCACTGAAAAATATTCTTTATTTTTAATATTTTTTGAACAAATTTTATTCAAATGATTAATCGAGCTTTTACAATTTCTAAAGCTCAGGCAGTTGTTTACTACTGCATAGCCATTATTTTTTAAATTATTAAATACTTGATTTTGAATAGATTTTTTCATTAAGTAAATTGTTTAAGTAAAGTTATAATTATAGTGTTTTAAAATTGCAAATTTAAATTATGATGATGGTGGGACTAGCAAGGATCGAACTTGCTACCCCTTCGATGTCAACGAAGTACTCTACCAATGAGCTATAGTCCCGATTTTATAAAATTTTTTAATTTTAGTTTATATAGCCAAAATTCAAATCTCTTCAATGAATATTTTAACCTTTTAAATTTGGACTTATTTACATTATACCACTGTCTCATTTCCTTTAAATAAATATTTGTGTTTTTTGAATAATTGTTCTCATGATGTCGATAATAAGCTAAAGGCTCCTGAATACAGTGAAATTCTTGCTCTAGGCTTAATCTTAAAAAAAAATCAAAATCTCCAATGATATTGAATTTTTTATTAAATTTTTTTTTCTTGAATAATTTTTTTCTCATAAGCACTGTTAATATTCCAACTTTATAGTCGTTTAGTAACTCTTGTGTGATTTTTCCATTAGGATATTTTTTTCTAAAATAAAGCTTTGTATTTTTTGTTTTATTATCAAAAATTAATAAATTGGAGAAAACAAAATTTGATCTATTTTTGACTGCTACTTTAATTTGTTTTTCCAATTTGATTTTTTTCCACCAATCATCGGTATCACAAAATGATATAAAATCTCCTTTAGCTTTTGATATAGCTAAATTTCTTGCATCATAAAGCTTTAAAAATTTTTTTGATTTAAAAATTTTTATTCTTTTGTCTGAAAAATTCTTAACAACCTCTACACTCTTATCAGTTGAAGAATTATCAAAAAATATTAATTCCCAATTTTCATAGGTTTGACTTATTATACTATTGATACTTTTTTTTAAAAATTTATCTCCATTACGACAATTCATAATAACAGAAACCTTAAAAGAGTTTTTATTATTTAACATAATAAGAAATTGTTTTTTTTAAACCTGCGCCAATAGAATAATTGTTTTTAAAGTTTAAAATTTTTTTTATCTTTTTAATATCTGGACACATTTTTAAGCTTTCATCCTTTCTCATTTTAATTCCACCAAATATTGGTTTTCCTTTTTTGCAAATTAAAACGATCTTATTAATGATATCTTTTATTTTAATTGGATATCCAGATCCAATATTTAGTATTTGGCCTTTAGTTTTTGTATTTTCAAAAACTTTCAAAATTAGTTCAGTTAGATCTTCAATGTAAATAAAATCACGTATTTGCCTTCCATCTGTACAATTAAATTTTTTATTTTTTAATGAATTAATTATTAAATAAGGTATTAGTCTATTATAATCCTGATTTGGACCATAAGTTTGATACAATCTAAGAATTGTGGCTGGAAATTTTTTTTTTTGGTAAAGATTTAGCAGGTATAAAGTTGCTTTATATTTTGATAATGCATAAACAGATCTTGGCTTACATTTTATATTTTCCTTATGCGGCTTAAGACTATTCCCGTACTCCAAGCCAGTACCCATTTGTACAAAAGACGTGATATTTTTTCTGATAAAAAAATCTGCTAAATTTTTACAACCTAAATAGTGAGAGTTATAAACTTTTTTTTTATGTGAATGGTCTACATAACCACCAAGATTTATAACATAATCAAAATTAGATTTAGAGAGTTTTTTATTAATTTCTTTTTTGGAAAAAATATCACAAATAATATATTTTACTTTAGATATTTTTCTTTCAGAACGAGGTTTTTTAGTTGATAAACTTGTCACTTGCCAATTCTTTTTTTTTATACATTTTTGAGACAAATGAAAGCCTATGAATCCAGTTCCACCAACTATAAGAATTTTTTTTTTGTTTTTCAGAAAAATTATTTTAAAGTTTTTTTAAGAGTTTCTAGGTCTCTCTTAGTATCAACACATTGCCAAAAACCATAATGTTTATAGGCTGTTAGACTTTTTAATTTACAAGCTTTTTCAAGAGGTTCTTTCTCCAAGAAAGTGCTATCTTTTTTGATAAATTTTAAAAATTCAGAGTTTATTACAAAATATCCTCCATTAACCCATCCAACATCAGTCTTAGATTTTTCCTTAAAATAAGTTACTAAATTTTTATTTATTTTTATAAATCCAAATCTCGCAGGTGGTCTCACAGATGTTAATGTTATCATCTTTTTATTTTTTTTATGAAATTTAACAAGTTTTCTTATGTTGATGTCGGAAATTCCATCTCCGTAGGTAAGCATAAAAGTTTCGTTCTTAAGATATTTGTTTAATCTTTTAAGCCTACCACCGGTCATAGTTTTTTTACCAGTCTCGATTAAATTTATATTCCAACCAAACTTATTCTTTTTAAAATAATTTTTAATTACATGGCCTTTATAACCTAGAGCAATATAAAAATCCTTATAACCAAATTTGGCATAGTGTTTCATTATATGAATCAACAAAGGTTTGCCTTTAACAGGTATCATCGGTTTAGGAATAGTTTTTGTGTATTCTGAAATTCTAGTTCCAAATCCACCAGCTAAAATAACGACTTTCATTTTATTTAATATATTTTTGATATTGTTTTATTTGACTTTTAGAAAAATGAAGTAAAAATTTTTTATTTTTTTTAAATAACGAAAATTTATACCATTCTAATGTGTAAAAAATAACATTTTTTATATCTAAAACACAACTCCATGCAAATAATTTTTGAGATTTATTTGAATTCAGCCGAAGTAATCTACTTTCTTTAAATTTTTTGTTTTTAGAATATATTTTCCACTTTATGTTTGGCCAATAAAGTTTACAAATTTTTAGTATTTCTTTAACGGTATAATTTTTCGTTGAAAGTTTAGGACCAAAATTAAAAGCTTCTCCAGAATATTTTTTTTTATTACTTATAAATATACCAAGTGATAAATATCCATAAACTACCTCAAGTACAAATTGCCATGGCCTAGTTGAAAGCGGGTTCCGAATTACTACTGGTCTTCTCTTTTTCCAAAATTTTATGCAATCAGGTATCAGTCTGTCATTAGACCAATCACCACCTCCAATTACATTACCCGCTCTAGCAATACCAAAAGACAAATTTTTATTATTTTTTAGAAAAGATTTTATATAAGAATGTATAGCCAACTCCGCTGAGGCTTTAGATGCGCTATAAGGGTCTTCTCCTCCTAAAATATCATTTTCCTTATACCCTTTTTTAACTTCTATATTTTTATAAACTTTATCACTTGTAATAATAATAATTGTACATTTTGATTTTAATTTTCTTAGCGACTCTAAAAGATTGATTGTTCCAAATGTGTTGGCTTTCCAAGTATCTAGAGGGAATAAAAACGAGTTTTTGACTAAAGCTTGTGCAGCTAAGTGGAAAATAAAATCAGGCTTATTAGATAAAATTACTTTTGAAAGTTTTTTTTGATTAGATATATCGAAGTAGTAATTTTTAATATCTTTTTTCAAATTAATTAAATCAAAAAGATAACCTTTTTTAACTTCATCTGATACTCCTATAACCTTAGCTCCAAGCATTTTTAACCATAACGATAACCAGGAGCCTTTAAATCCAGTATGACCGGTTATAAGAACTTTTTTATTTCTATATTTTACTAAATTACCTAGCATTAATTTTCTTCTTAACAACATTGATTAATTTTTTCATTTGATCTACTGGTCCTAAAGTAATTCTTGTGAAATTTTCAAAACCCTTAACACCTGGACCACCCTTAACTAAAATCTTATTTTTTTTGAAGGAATTTAATAGTAATTTTTTGGATTTACCAAAATCAACATGGATAAAATTTGCATAAGTGTCAATAAATTTGAAATTATTTTTTGTAAGAAAACTTGTTAGAAATTTTTTTCCTTTTTCAGTATTTTTTACGTATCTTTTATACTCGTTACTTTTCAAAAATTCTTCAATGATTATTGTTGCGATGGAGTTAATTTCATACATAGGTTTTAGACTAAAAAACTTTTCAGCAATTTTTTTATTTGAGATTAAATAACCCGCTCTGCAGCCTGCTAGTCCGTAAGCTTTAGAAAAAGTTCTTGCGACTACAAGATTATCATATTTTTTTACAAGGTTTGCAGCTGAAAATCTTGAAAATCCATAATAAGCTTCATCTATCAATACAGGTATTTTTTTTCTTTTAGTAATTTTTAAAATTTTTATCACTTCTTTTGTATCAATGATTGTGCCAGTTGGAGAATTAGGATTGGCAAAGATAACTAAGGAAATTTTTTTTTTTAATAAACTATGAAATTTTCCTAAATTTAATTTAAGTTTTGTATCATATCCAATTTTAGATTGTTTAACTTTAAAAATTTTAGAATAAATATTAACCATTGCAAAAGTTGGGGTAAGACAAATAATTCTATCTGATGGTTTTGTAAATAACTCAAAACACAGCCTGATACCGCCATCAGATCCAGCAGTCAACACGATTGATCTCTTGGAAATTTTATTTTGTCTCGCGATCATATCGTAAATTTTTTCCATCTCAGGATATGAAGTTAGATGTTCATGAGTAATTTTGCTCATAATCTTTTTAAAGAAATTTTTTTCAAATCTTGAAACTCTTTCATTTTTGTCTAGGCGTAAATAATTAAGTCTAGTTTTTTTTGGACTTCTTTCTCTGAATATTTTTTTTTGTAAATTAGTTTTAATGGTCATTTTAGTTTAAATAATATTTTTCAAAATTATTTTCATTATTTCCAAATAAAATAAATGAATTTCTCTTTTTTAATTTATAGGTAAATATATTTTTGGTTATTTTTTTTACTTCAATGTTTGGCCATAAACACTGAGAGTAAGACTCATAATTAGGATCAAAACATATATGAACTACTTCAATCCCTTTTTCTAGTGCTACAATTACTCCAGTAGTTGAGCCAATGAAAATTGATATTTTTTTTCCTATATCTTGATCAAATTTACAATAATTTTTTTTGAATAAGTCTTCTATTTCTTTTTTAAGTTTATTTTGAATTTTAGGATCTAAACCAATCGGATGAGTTTTTACTTCAACATTATTTAAAAATTTATCCGGAATGTCTTCGAGATATTTTTTTAAGTCACTTAATATCTTTGTTGAATCTATTATTTTCCAAGGTAAAAAAAGAATATTCTCAAACTTTTCGTTAGAATTTTCTGTATACCTCAGGGAAGGCGCAATTTTAATTTTTGTTTCTGACCATTCTAAATTTTTGACCATAAAATCTTTTTGGCTTTCACCATTTAGAATTAAACAGTCTGGCGCTCCCTCTCTAAAAAATAAATGGAGAGGTACAGAATGGGGTGCAGAATGATCATAGCCAATTGTTAAAATCTTATTATTATTTTTTTTAATAAATCTAAAAAAATTTTGTTGGTATGGTATTCCTTCGTAAGGAATCAAAACTCTCTCTAAAACGTTAAAATTAATTACTTTACTTAATTCAATTTGAAATGATTT
>JAOOKL010000003.1 GCA_028408025.1 Candidatus Pelagibacter sp.
TTGATTGAAATTTAGAATAATATTTTTTAGCTTTTGTCTTGTCTTTTGATTTAATTAATAAATCCATCTCTTTAACCGCATTTTTGTACTTACTTTTACGTATCCTGTTAATTTGAGTCTGTTTTTTTACTCTTCTTACTCTTCTAATCGCTGATTTGGTATTTGGCATATTTTTTAAAATGTATATATCTCAGTATAACCAGGGTCAACTTTTTTTATCACTTTTGACATTTTGGACAAAAGAAACTTGAACGATTTGATAGTGAAATTTTTTTTATGTGCGCTTTACAATATTTATTTGGACACTTAGAACCTTTTTTACCATAAACATTAAAATTTTGCTGAAAACTCCCTTTTTTTCCTGAACTATTAGAAAAGTCTTTTATTGACGAACCGCCAAGCAAAATTGCTTTATTTAGGACTTTTTTTGTATTTTTGACAATTTTTAATAACTCAGAATTATTTAATTTCTTAATCTTTCTATTAGGTTTAATTTTACATAAAAAAAGAATTTCATTAGCATAAATGTTACCTAATCCTGAAATAAATTTTTGATCCATTAGTAAGTTTTTTATCATTTTTGATTTTCCTGGAAGATATCTCTTAAAATATTCAACATTAAATAAATTGCTTAGTGGCTCTGGCCCAAGTATTTTAATATGTTCATTTTTATAAATGTCTTCTTTCCTTTCAAATTTAATGAAACCAAATTTCCTTATATCATTATAAATAAGTTTTAAGTTGTTTTTAAAAATAAAAATTAATCTATCGTGTTTCTGATAATTCGTATTTTCAATTTCATAATAAAAACTAGTTTTTTGTATTTTATTTTTTTTTTTTAAGATAAAAAATTTTCCTGTCATTCCAAGGTGTGCAATCATTACAATATTATTATTAAAGAAAAACAATAAGTATTTGGATCTTCTTTCTATGCGCGATATCTCATGACCAATAATCTTATTTATTTCACTTTTTTTGACTTTATATCTCAAATTGATATCATTTAATTTAATGTCTTTGATGGTCAAATTACAAATTTGATTTTCTAGTGACTTTTTAACAACTTCAACTTCTGGTAATTCTGGCATATAATTTATTTATGAAAAACACTATTCAAGATAAAACTAAACTAGTCAATTCAGTTTTTTCTAAAGTAAATAGAAAATACGATTTAATGAATGACATAATGTCTCTTGGTATTCATCGTATTTGGAAAAATAAATTTCTTGACTGGATGAATCCTCAACAGGGAAATAATTTGATTGATGTGGCTTCTGGGACAGGAGATATTGCTAAAATGTATTCTAAAGCAGTAAACAATTCTTCTGAAATCCACTGTGTTGAGCCTAATGAAGAAATGTTAAAAATTGGGAAAAAAAATTTGAACAAATTTAAAAACATCAAATGGCACAAAAATAAAGCGGAAAAATTGTCCTTCAAATCAAATACTTTTGATTTTTACTCTATAAGTTATGGGTTAAGAAATGTTACAAATATTAATTTAGCTTTGAAAGAAGCTTTTAGAGTTATAAAACCAGGTGGTAGGTTTATGTGTTTAGAATTTTCTAAAATTGATAACGAAATAATAAACTTCTTATACCAAAATTACTCTAAAGTAATACCGTTAGTAGGAAAATATATAGTCGGATCATCAGATCCATATGATTATCTTATAAGAAGTATTAAAAGTTTTTATAATCAAGATGAATTAGTTAATTTAATTGAACAAAATGGATTCTCGAATGTTGAATATAGAAATCTATCTAATGGTATTTCTGCAATACATTCAGGATGGAAAATCTAAATGATAACCAGAATAATTAGATTATTTAAAATAGCCAGAAAACTCTCAATTTCTGGAGCTGTTGAAACAGTAAATCAAATATATAAATTGCCGCTTTCAATTAATATTTTTTTTAGCATTATTTCTTTAGGTTCAGATAGAAAAAATTTAAATATAGAAAAAAAACCTGGGGAAAGACTTTGTATAGCTTTGGAAAGCATGGGTACAACTTTTATAAAACTAGGACAATTTCTTGCTACTCGGCCAGACATATTAGGTGAAGAACTTGCAAAAAATCTTGAAAAATTACAAGATAAAGTTCCCGCTTTCGATACTTATGAGGCCAAAAAAATTATTAAAAAAGAGATAGGTGATCTTCAATTCAAAAATATCTTAGATCTAAGTGAACCTATCGCAGCTGCTTCCATAGCGCAAGTTCATATAGCAAAAATTAAAGAAGAAAACATTGATAAAGAAGTGGCAATAAAGATATTAAGACCAGATATTGAAAAATTATTCAATGAAGAATTAGATGCTTTAATGTTATTTGCGTACATTATTGAAAATACTTTTTCAAAAGCTAAGAGACTTAAACTTGTTGAAGTTGTTCATCTGCTCAGAGAAATAACAAACATTGAAATGGATTTAAGATTTGAAGCTGCTGCAGCAAACGAGTTATATGAGAATACAAAAAATGATAAAGGGTTTAATGTTCCAAAAATTTATTGGAATTTTACTACAAAAAAAATTTTAACTTTAGATAAAGTTGAGGGATTTTCTATTCGTGAGCAAGATAAACTAGAAAATTTGGGTATAAATTTAAAATTATTAGCCGAAAATTTAATTCAACATTTTTTAAAACAGGCTGTTAGGGATGGTTTCTTTCATGGAGATATGCATCAAGGAAATTTATTTGTTGATAAACATGGAAATATTATTCCTGTTGATTTTGGGATAATGGGAAGACTCGACAAAAATAATAGAAAATATTTAGCTGAAATTTTATATGGTTTTATTCAAAGAGATTACAACAAAGTTGCTGAAGTCCATTTTCAAGCTGGTTTGGTTCCACAAGAAGCATCTAAAGATGAATTTGCCCAAGCTTTGAGATCTGTTGGAGAGCCAATCTTTGGCCAATCAATAAAAGATATTTCTGGAGGAAATTTGTTGGCTCAACTATTTGAAATAACTGATAAATTTAATATGCCAACACAAACACCTTTACTTCTGTTACAAAAAACTATGGTGGTAGTAGAAGGTGTTGCAAGAAAATTATATCCAGAAACTAATATTTGGGAAGTATCAAGACCTGTATTAGAGAACTGGTTAAAAAGTATAAAAAGTCCTAAATCTACGTTGGATACTGCTATTAATACCTCGACAGAAATAATAAAAAGAATTCCAGATTTTCCTGATTTTATGGATAAGGCGAATTATGCCCTGCAACTTTTAGCTGAGGGTAAACTAAATTTAGGATCTAGAGTTAATAAAAATTTAGAGATTGAGGAAATGAGACTTAAAAATTTCAGAAATAATTTAATAATAAGTTTTTTTGGTGTTGTAATTGTTATCTTATTAGTATTTTAATCGCATAATGGAATTAAAAAATAAAAAGATTTTAATAATAGTAGGTGGAGGGATATCCGCTTATAAATCTCTAGATTTAATCCGACTATTAATAAAGAATAATGTCGAAGTTAAAACTATACTTACTAAAAGTGGTAAAGAATTTGTTACTCCCTTATCAATAACTTCACTGACGAAAAATAAAACTTTTGAGGATATTTTCGATAATAATAGTGAAGCAGAGATAGATCATATAGCGCTATCAAGGTGGGCAGATTTGATTATAGTTTTGCCAACTACTGCAAATTTTATGACTAAGTTAAGCTTAGGTAAGGCTGAAGATTTAGCTACTACAGTTATTTTAGCTTCAAATAAAGAAGTTCTTTTAGTTCCTGCTATGAATGTAAGAATGTGGCTTCATAAAGCAACTCAAAAAAATTTTAAAACTTTAATGGATTATAGTTATCAATTTATTGGTCCCGAAAAAGGTGAGATGGCCTGTGGAGAATTTGGAGAAGGGAAAATGTCTAGTCCAAGACAAATTTTAGCATATCTTAAAAATTATTTTGATAAGAAAGATTACATTAAACATAAAAAATTTAAAGCTTTAGTTACTTCAGGGCCTACTAGAGAATATTTAGATCCTGTGAGATATATCTCAAATGAATCTAGTGGTAAACAAGGTTACGAAGTTGCGTTGGCTTTAAACAGACTTGGAATTAAAACTACGCTAATTACAGGACCAACTACTCAAAATGTAAATTCAAAAGACTTAAATATAAAAAAAATTACAACTGCAAATGAAATGATGAATGAAGTTATAAAAACATTACCAGTTGATATTGCCGTTTGTGCTGCAGCCGTCTCAGATTTTAAACCTAAAAATAAGAGTAAAAATAAAATTAAAAAAAATGTTAATGACTCTAAAGTTATTCAACTAGAAGAAAATTCAGATATACTTAGCTATTTAAGTAAAAATAATAAAAATAGACCTAGAGTGGTTGTTGGTTTTTCAGCAGAGACAGAAAACGTAATCAAAAATTCAAAAATAAAGATAAAAGAAAAGTATTGCGATTTTATTGTTGCAAACGATGTCTCAAAAAACCAAGGGTTTAATTCAGATTATAATAAAGTCTCTATCATAGATAAGAAAGGTGGAGTTCAATCCATTCCTAAAAATAAAAAAAGTTTTATTGCAAATAAAGTTGCAAAAATTATTTTAGATAAACTTTTAATTAATGACAAAAATTTTAATTAAGAGATTATCTAAAGAAGTTGTTTTACCTAAATATGAAACTCAAGGTTCCTCTGGTATGGACTTATCAGCTAATGTAGTATCAAGCATAAACATTAAACCTGGAAAAAAAGAAATAATACCTACCGGAATAGCTTTATCAGTTCCAAAAGGATTTGAAGTTCAAATAAGACCACGATCAGGATTAGCAGCTAAGCACAACATAACAGTTCTTAATACGCCTGGTACAATTGATGCAGATTACAGAGGAGAATTGAAGGTTATATTAATCAATCTTGGTCAGGAAACATTTAAAGTTGAAAAAGGTTTTCGAATTGCACAAATGGTCCTTTCTCCTGTTGTACAAGCTAAATTTGAAGAGGTTGATAGCTTAGACGATACAGAAAGGGGAGAGGGCGGTTTTGGTTCTACTGGAACTAAGTAAATAAATGAAAATGAACTTAGGTGCATTCGAAAGATTTGAAAAACAAATAATTTTAAAAAAAGTTGGGTTAGCAGGTCAAAAAAAAATATTTTCTTCTAGGGTATTAATTGTAGGGATGGGAGGATTGGGTTGCCCTTTGCTCTATTATTTGTCTGCATCAGGAGTAGGTAAAATTGGAATTGTTGATTTTGATAAGGTTGAGATATCTAATTTAAACAGGCAAAGCCTTTTTAGTTTCAAAGATATCGGCAAATATAAGGTGAACCAAGCTAAGAAAGTAATTAATGAGATGGATAAAAAAATAAAAATTTTTACATTTAGAAAAAAGCTTAATGCAAAAAATATAAAAAAAATTTTTAAATCATTTGATATCATTTGTGATGGCACAGACAATTATAAAACTAGATATTTAATTAACGATTATTGTAAAAAAAGTAAAAAAATATTGATATCATCTGCTATAAGTAAATTTGACGGACAGTTAATGAACTTTAATTTTAAAAAAAAAGGTCCATGTTTTAGATGCTTTATGCCTGAAACACCTAGTTTTGAAAATAACTGCCAAACAGATGGAATATTCTCACCAGTAGCAGGTGTCATGGGTTCTTTACAAGCAAATGAAGTATTAAAAACAATTCTAAATACAAAACATAAAAATATTAAAAATTTAATCATTTTCGATGCTTTAAAAACTGAGTTTAGAAAATCTAAAATATTAATAAATCCTAAGTGTATAAATAGATGTTAAAAATTTTAACAATCTTTATTATTTTTTTTTTGAAATCCAATATTTTTGCTCAAGAAGATTATTTTTTAACATTACGATATGATAAAGTAAATTTGAGACAAGGCCCTTCAAAAGAGTATCCAATAAAAATATTTTATAAAAAAAAATTTTTACCTGTTTTAATTCAAGATCAATCCGATAATTTTAGAAGAATTAAAGATCATGAGAATAATACAGGTTGGATACATATATCTCAACTTTCCAAGAAAAAGGCTGCTATAGTTAAAAATGAAGAATTAATTATGTTTAAAAATCCCACAATTTATTCAGCACCTATCGCAATACTTAAAAAAGGAAAGCTTGTAAAAATTTTTAAATGTAAAGATATCTGGTGTAAAGCTAAATCTGGTAATTACAAAGGATGGTTAAAAAAAGAAAATTTGTGGGGAAGATTTTAACTTTTTATTTTTGACGCCCAAAATTTATCTAACATAAAATACCATACCGCATTGGCTAATGGTTCAACTATTGCATCAGTTAACGCTATCATAAAAGATACATCGGCTATTAACATTAACACTGTAATAGCTATAGCAAAGTGTCCAATCGTATAAACTATTGTCCTTAAAATTGAACCTTTGTTGTTTTTATACACTCCTTTTGCAGCATTAAAAATTCCAGAAGTTAGTTCAGTCATTTTAGTTTAATTTTTTTAAATTGGTTCTATCGGCATTCATTATCTTGGTCCAAGTTACGACAAAATCTTTAATGAATTTTTCTTTATTATCATCTTGAGCATATACTTCAGAATAAGACCGCAGTATTGAGTTAGAGCCAAAAACTAAATCTGCTCTTGAAGCTGTAAACTTAACTTTTTTTGTTTTACGGTCAATTATATCGTAAGAGTTCTTGCCTGTAGGTTTCCAGGTATATTTCATGTCGACTAAGTTTATAAAAAAATCATTTGTTAAAGCTCCAACTTTATCAGTTAGTACACCTTTACTCTTAGCAGACTCATGGTTAGTGCCCAGTACTCGCATGCCTCCAACTAAACAAGTCATTTCTTGCGCAGTTAATCCCATTAAAGAAGCTCGCTCCAATAGCAGTTCTTCTGGCATGACAGAATAATCTGATTTTACATAATTTCTGAACCCGTCATGTAAAGGTTCTAACCATTTAAAATTCTTAATCTCAGTTTGCTCTTGAGAAGAATCTCCTCTTCCCGGGTTAAATGGAACTTTCACTTTAGAGCCAGCTTTTTTTATTGCTTTTTCAAGACCTACATTTCCAGCTAGAATAATTGTATCAGCAATTGTTGCTCCAGTTTTTTTTGCTATACTCTCTAAAACTTTTAATATTTTTGATAGTTTTTTTGGTTCATTAGCCTCCCAATCTTTCATGGGTGCTAATCGAATTCTTGCTCCATTAGCTCCACCTCTCTTATCAGTTCCTCGATAAGTTCTAGCACTATCCCAAGCAGTAGTAATTAAATCACTAGTACTTAATTTACTGGCTGCAATCATTTTTTTAACTTTTTCTACATTATATTTCTTTTTTGGGGAAGAAACATTACCTTGCCATATAAGATCCTCTTTAGGGGCCCAAGGACCAATATAATTTTCTTTACTTCCCATTGTTCTGTGAGTTAGTTTAAACCAAGCTCTAGCAAATGACTCCTCAAAAAACTTAGGATCTTTATAAAATTTTTCTGAAATCTTTCTGTATTCTGGATCCATAGCCATTGCCATATCTGCATCAGTAAACATTAATCTGGCTTTTTTATTGGGATCACCTAAATCGATTGGTTTTTTTTCTTCTTCAAGGTTAATTGGTTCCCACTGCCATGCACCTGCTGGGCTTTTTTTACTCTCCCATTTATAATTTAACAAAAGATCTAAATATTGATGATCCCATTTGTCAGGATTAGTTGTCCATGCTCCTTCGAGACCTGAAGTAATTTGATTAACACCAGTACCGTTTTTTTGATTCCATCCAAACCCTTGCTCGTGAATATCAGCTCCTGCAGGTTCCGGACCTAAATTTGCGGGGTCTCCGTTACCATGAGCTCTTCCTATTGAATGACCGCCAACAGTAAGTGCTGCTGTTTCCACATCATTCATTCCCATTCGACCAAAAGTTTCTCGAACGTCCATCGCTGTTCTGACTGGGTCTGGCTTGCCCTCTACACCTTCTGGATTAACATAAACAAGTTGAAAATGTGATGCTGCAAGCGGAGCTTCCAAAGAAGATCGATCATTTGGATCGCCATATCTATTAACAGCTAGAGGGACCGTCTCTTTACCCCAATAAACGTCTTTTTCAGGTCCCCATATGTCTTCTCTGCCAAATGAAAAACCAAAGGTCTTAAATCCAGCTTTTTCATAAGCCATTGTTCCAGCTAATACCATTAAATCTGACCAACTTAATTTATTTCCATATTTTTTCTTAATAGGCCAAAGAAGACGTCTTGCTTTATCTAAATTTGTATTATCTGGCCAAGAGTCTTGAGGAGAAAATCTATGAGAGCCGACATTTGGTCTGCCGTCAAATTCTCTATAAGTACCTACTTGGTGCCAAGTCAACCGCACCATTAGACCTGTATAGCTTCCTAGATCTGCCGGCCACCACTCTTGACTGTCTGTCATCAATTTTAATAAATCTTTTTTTAAGGCTTTAAAATTTAATTTTTTTACTTCTTTTTTATAGTTAAATCCTGGAAGTGGATTAGTTTTAGTGTCATGCTGATGTAAAATATCTAAATTGATACTGTTTGGCCAAAGTCGAGCTGTGTTAGACTCACCTGCTTTTGTTATACCACCATGCATAACAGGACATTTGCCATTTCCGTTTTTTTTAAATTCTACACTCATACAATTTTAATATTATTCTAGTTTATAATAATTCTAAACTGGAAAGTCAATAAAGGATAGCTATTTTTGGATTCTAATTACAACTTCAAGATTTTTAATTTTTTTACCTTTTGGTGGTACAGGAACTTTGCTCAATTTTACTTGATTATAATTAATATCAGTTAGTTCTTTTGTTCCTTCATCGTAGAAATGATGGTGCGACTTAATGTTCGTATCATAGTAACTTTTATTTTTACTAGTTAGAATTTCTTTTAAATATCCTGCAAGTGTAAATGCTTCAACTGTATTATAAATTGTTGCTAGGGAAATTTTTTCTTTTCCTTTTTTATTCACTTTTTTGTTTAAAGTCTGAACTGTAAAATGAAAAGTTTTATTGTTTTCAAATAGTTTTTCGGCAATCAAAATTCTTTGTTTAGTGGGTCTGAGCCCTGAACCTCTCAATTTATTTATAATTTCGTTTTTTTGGTTTATAAATTTGGTCATTTATTGATAAATAATATAATTATTTATATATAATTGTATATAAATCAAGTAAAAACTACTAACTTAAACTATGCAAAAAAATAGCTTTAATTATGATGAGTTGATTGCTTGTGGCAAAGGAGATCTATTTGGTGAAGGAAACGCAAAACTGCCTTTGCCTCCTATGCTGATGTTTGACAGAATAACTGAAATAAAAAAAGATGTAGGCGATTTCAAAAAAGGTTTTATAAAAGCTGAACTAGATATCAAAGATGATTTATGGTTTTTTGATTGTCATTTTAAAGATGATCCGGTAATGCCAGGATGTTTAGGCTTAGATGCTATGTGGCAGTTAGTAGGTTTTTATTTAGGATGGGTGGGTGAACCAGGTAAAGGTAGAGCTTTAGGAGTAAATTCTGTAAAATTTACCGGCGAAGTTCTTAAAAACGTAAAAATGGCTACTTACGAAATAAATATGAAAAGAATTTTAAAGAAAGAAGGTGCAGTAGTTGGCTTAGCTAATGGTATACTATCTGCAGATGGAAAAACAATTTACACTGCAGAAAACTTAAAAGTAGGGTTATTTAAATCATGAAAAGAGTAGTAATTACTGGTATAGGAATTGTATCTTGTCTTGGAAATAATCAAGATGAAGTTTACAAATCTCTTTTAAATTCTAAATCGGGAATTTCGTTTTCAGAAGAATACAAAGAGTATAATTTAAAAAGTAATGTTCACGGTAAACCAAATATTAAACTTGAGGACCATGTTGATAGAAAGTTTATAAGGTTTATGGGTCCCGGTTCTGCTTATAACTATATATCTATGAATGAAGCAGTTAAAGACTCTGGTTTGGAGGAAAAGGATATAAGCAATATTACAACTGGAATGATAATGGGTTCTGGTGGTCCATCCATAGAGAATGTCATTTTGGCTGCAGACAAAACTAGAGATAAAAATCCAAAAAGAATGGGCCCTTTTGTTGTTCCTAGAACTATGTCAAGTACAGCTTCAGCTACTTTAGCTGTTCCTTTTAAAATAAAAGGAGTTAATTACACAATTAGTTCTGCTTGTGCTACTAGTGGTCACTGCATAGGTAACGCTATGGAATTGATCCAGCTTGGTAAGCAAAAAATTATTTTCGCTGGAGGTAGTGATGAAGTTCATTTTGCTATGACCGCAATGTTCGACGCTATGACAGCATTATCATCAAAATACAATGACACGCCTGAAAAGGCTTCAAGACCATACGACAAAACAAGAGATGGTTTTGTTATTTCTGGCGGTGGAGGAGTAGTAGTTTTAGAGGAGTACGAACACGCTAAAGCGAGAGGTGCAAAAATTTATGCAGAACTGACAGGCTACGGAGCTACATCCGACGGCTTTGACATGGTGGCTCCGTCAGGTGAAGGAGCAGTTAGATGTATGAAAATGGCTTTAAAAACATCAAAAAATAAAATTGATTATATAAATACCCATGGTACATCAACTCCAGTTGGTGATATAACTGAATTAAAAGCTGTAGGTGAAGTATTTAATGAATATAAACCAAAAATTAGTTCGACAAAATCTTTAGCTGGTCATTCCTTAGGGGCAACATCAGTTCATGAGGCAATATATAGTTTAATAATGATGAAAAATAATTTTATAGCAGCTTCAATCAATATTAACGACATGGATGACGAAGCAAAAAAATATCCAATTATAACTAAAGTTGAAAAAAATGTTAATTTAAATGCAGTAATGTCTAACAGTTTTGGTTTTGGTGGTACTAATGCTACTTTAGTTTTTGAAAAGGTATAAAAATGGATTTAATGAAAGGAAAAAAAGGATTAATCATGGGTGTTGCTAACGAGCGCTCAATTGCATGGGGTATTTCACAAAAACTTGCTGCAGCTGGTGCAGAATTGGCTTTTACATATCTGGGCGAAGCCTTAAAAAAAAGAGTAATTCCTCTAGCAGAAAAACTCAATTCTAAAGTTACATTCAGTTGTGATGTAGAAAAAAAAGATGAGGTAATAAAACTTTTTACAGATATTAAATCAAAGTGGGGCGAAATTGATTTTGTAGTTCATGCTATAGCTTTTTCTGATAAATCAGAATTATCAGGAGAATATTTAAATACAACTAGAGAAAATTTTTTAAAAAGTATGCTAATTTCTTGTTTTTCATTTACAGAGGTTGCTAAAGAGGCTTCTAAAATTATGAGAGAAAATGGAAGCATGCTTACCCTAACTTACGAGTCAACTAAAGCTATTCCAAATTATAACGTTATGGGTGTTTGTAAATCTGCTCTTGAGGCTAGTGTAAAATACTTGGCTAGAGATTTAGGTTCTAAAAAAATTAGAGTCAATGCCATCAGTGCTGGTCCTATAAAAACACTAGCTGCGTCAGCGATTGGAGATGCAAAATTTTTGTACAAATGGAATGAGGACCATTCTTTTCTAAAAAGAAATGTAGACATAAATGATGTTGGAAATTCTGCATTATATCTTATCAGCGACTTATCCGCAGGAGTAACGGGCGAAATACATTATGTTGACGCTGGTTATAATAAAGTTGGAATGCCTAATCCAAAAAATATATCCTGACCTGCAAAGGTTTCATAACTTCAAAAAACTAAATTAATATAAACTAAATCTGAAATGAAAAATTTAAATAAAAAGGTTATAGAAAAAATAGAAAACTTTTTTGATTGGATTAAAGGGGCTGAACTAGTTGAATTAAAATCATGTGATGTAAAAGAGGATCCTATAAGACCAGAACTAGATCTAAAATTTAGAACAAGTTATGGACGAAAAATTTTTGGAGTTAAGTATAAAAAAGAAATTTGCGCAATTATGTGCTTTGGGTACACCAATGAGATTCCAAAGTCGGTTAAGGAACTAGATTTAATGACTAAAGATGCTCACCTGCAAGGAGCTTTGAGAGATCAAAAAACTGGTAAAATAGCTATTGCCTATACAGTTTGGTCAAAAAAAAAGGGAGGTGGTAAATTAATTGTTAAAGAGGTTTTTAAAAAGATAAAGCAATCAAATCATTTAAATAGGTTGATTACCCTGTCTCCACTTACAGAAATGGCTAGAAATTTTCATTTAAGAAATGGAGCAGTTGAACTTCAAGTCAACGATAAGACGCAAAATTTTGAATATAAAATTTAGTTAAGTTTTATTTAAAAAATCGAGCAGTTTTTAAAGTTTTCTCTACTAAATAATTAGTTATTTTTTGTAAATTATTAGGATTAGTAATATCAATTATATAATCCAAATTAATTATTTTTTTTCATTTTTTTTAATAAAGTTCTTAAAGTTATCAAAATATTTATCATCCCAGTAATTAATATGTAATTGTGTAGATTGTATTCCTAATGGTAATATTATTTCTTTGTAAAAAAGTTGAGGTATAAATAATAAGTCGTATTTAAAATATGGAAATAAACCATAACCATCAATAATAATATTTACACCTGACTCCTTTAATGCTTTCAAAGTATTGTTGTCATAAATGTGGTTGGGAGCAAAGAAACTTCTGATTTTAATCTTGCTACTTTTAAATTTTTCTAAGCCAGTCTTAATTTTCTTTAACTGCTTCTCATATTCTAATCCATAAAATTCTGAGTTTCCACCGTAATTAAATATATCTCTCTTATCAGACTTTTGAGTATAAACGTGGTTACAACCATGCATCGTTATTTCCCATCCTTTTTCACTCCAGCTACTTACTCTATCCCAAAATTGTGGATTTTTTGGATATCTTAATAATTCTTGATCTTCATTGTTTGGAATGACACCCAAAAGAGGTTTAATTTTATACTGATCAAATAATATTTCGCATTTGTCCATTAATTTCCAATTCATATTTTCGGAAATATCATCCATACGTATAAGTAAACCCGTATATTTATTTACAATTTTTTTTATTGAATTAAACATATTAGTTTATAGTTTAGCTTACAGTGATTAAATTTCATATAAAAAAAATTAACGAAATTAACTCTGATCAACTTCTTAGTTTTTACCAAAAATCATTTAATTATGAAAAATCAGTTTTAGATAATTTCAAGTGGAGATATCGGTCTGGTTTTGCAGATATGCACCCTTTAGTTTTATTAATAAATAATAAAATATGTGGTCACGCTGGACTAATTCCTATTGATCTAAAGATTAATGATAAAGTTGAAAAAGGTATTTGGTTTACTGACTTATTCATAGAAAAAAAGTATAGATCTCAAGGTTATGGCAAAATATTAACGAAAGAGTGGATGGAAATCTGCCCAACACAAATCACTCTGTGTAATGAGCAATCTCTTAATGTATTTAAAAGTTTAAATTGGTCTTCTAATAACAATTTTTTAAGAAAGATTAAGTTTTTTAATTTTTTAAAAGTATTACCATCTTTTAGAAAACTTGTTAACACAAATATTATTTTAAATGATTTAGGTGATTTAAAACTTGAGGAGGTAAACGATGAAACCCTTAAAAAAATAATTCATGAGGAAGAAAAAAGTTTATCAAAAAAAACTGTGGGTATAGTAAGAGATAAAAGTTGGTTTGACTGGAGAATAAATAAGTGCCCCTATAAAAAAGATATATACATATTTAGTTATGAAAATCTTTATATTATTGTACACATAAAAGTAAGAAATAATCTTAAAATTTTAAGTCTAATATATTCCACGAAAAACATAAACAAAGATATAATTAATCTTCTTTTCAGCTTTGCTAAAAAAAATAAGATTGATTATTTATCTTATATTTCAAAAAGAAGACCTATTAATTTGAATTTTCCGTGGGAAAGAAAATTAAACTTTGCATCATACAGTGCAAATAGTTTTTCAAAAGATTTTCTAAACAAAAGCCTTGAAGACGTTCAATTTATTGATAGTGATCTAGATTATATCTAAGCTGAAGCTTGTTTCATTGAAAGTTTAACTTTACCTCTGTCAAACCCAACAACTTTAACAGAAACTTCGTCACCTTCTTTAACTACGTCTGCTACTTTAGCTACTCTTTTATCAGCTAATTCTGATATATGAACAAGCCCATCCTGTTTGCCTAAAAAATTTACAAATGCGCCGAATTCCATAATTTTTACAACTTTTCCCTTATAAACTTTTCCCATCTCTGGTTTAGCTACTAAACCTTTTATAATTTCAATAGCTTTGTTTCTAGAACCCTCATCTGGTGCAGCGATAGTTACTTCACCAGTATCTTTAACATCCACTTTTGCACCTGATGTCTCTACAATTTCTCTTATTGTAGCGCCTCCCTTTCCAATTACAGTAGCAATATCTTTTTTATCGACTTTAATAGTTTCAATTTTAGGAGTATGCTTTGAAAATTCTTTTCTAGATGATTTTATAGATTTATTCATTTCTTCTAATATGTGTTCTCTTCCAGATTTAGCCTGGTTTAAAGCTTTTTCCATTATTTCAAATGTAATTCCTGTAATCTTTATATCCATCTGAAGAGAAGTTATGCCCTCTTTTGTTCCAGCTACTTTAAAATCCATGTCTCCTAAATGATCTTCATCTCCTAAAATATCTGACAAAACAGAAAATTCGTTACCTTCTTTTATTAATCCCATCGCTATTCCAGCAACTGGT
Source organism: Candidatus Pelagibacter sp. (assembly GCA_028408025.1). The sequence goes on from JAOOKL010000003.1 coordinate 14,693, forward strand.
TCTTTGATAGGAACACCTGCATCCATTAAAGATAGTGAAGTACCACAAACAGTTGCCATCGAGGATGATCCATTCGACTCTGTTATTTCAGAAACCACTCTCAAAGTGTAGGGAAAATTTTCTTTTTTTGGTAAAGAGGAGTTTATCGCTCTCCATGCAAGCTTGCCATGACCAATTTCTCTTCTGCCAGTCCCAATTCTTCCACATTCACCTACTGAAAAAGGCGGAAAATTGTAGTGAAGCATAAAATTTGATCTTTGCATACCATCTAGGCTTTCCAACCTTTGTTCATCATCTGACATACCTAAAGTGGTTACAACTAAAGCTTGGGTTTCTCCTCTAGTAAACAAAGCGGAACCATGAGTTCTAGGTAAAACGCCCACTTCACACTTTATTTTTCTCACATCAGCCAAGCCTCTTCCGTCAATTCTCTTTTTGTCTTTTAAAATTGCGGTTCTTACTATGTCCTTTTCAAGTGATTTTAATTGAGACATCGCCTGATTTTCTGAAATTTCCTCATTATCTAAAAACATTTCTTTACATTTTGCGTCTATTTCTGAAATAGCAGTAGATCTTTTTTTCTTATCGGTTTCTTTAAATGCTTTTCTCAAATCTTTCTCAAAAGCTGAGCTGATTTTCTTTTTAACTGCAGATAAATCTTCCTCTTCAATTTCCCATTTTGGTTTAGATGCTTTTTTTGCCAAATTTTCAATAGCTTTTATAATAGGTATAAAGTTTTCATGACCAAATTTCACAGCATCTAACATTACTTTTTCTGATAATCCTGAGGTTTCTGACTCAACCATTAAAACCGCATCTTTGGTTCCTGCAACAACTAAATCTAATTCCGAATCTTTTAACTCTTCGGGAGATGGGTTAAGTAAAAATTTTTTGTCTTTAAAACCAACTCTGCTAGCGGCAATTGGTCCTTGAAATGGAAGACCCGAAATTGCTAAAGCAGCTGATGAAGCAATTATCGATAAAATATCAGGTTGATTTTCGCCATCGTAAGATAGGACAGTTGGAAGTAATTGAACTTCATTTAAAAAACTAGAAGGGAACAAGGGTCTTATTGGTCTGTCAATTAGTCTAGATATTAAAGTTTCTGCTTCAGTAGGTCTTGCTTCTCTTTTAAAATAACCTCCAGGAATTTTTCCAGCTGCATAGTATTTTTCTTGATAATTAACTGACAAAGGAAAATAATCTTGACCATCTTTTAGTTTTTTTGCTCCTACGACTGTTGCAATCACTACTGTTTCACCACATGTTGCGATAATAGCTCCATCTGCTTGTCGAGCCACTTTGCCTGTTTCTAATACTATTTTTTTTTCATTTACTATAATTTCTTCTTTATGGATTCTAAACATTATTTCCTTAAATTCAGTTGCTTAATTACTTTTTGATATGACTCAGGATTTCTCTTTTTAAGATAAACCAATAATTTTTTTCTTTTATTTACAGATTTAGTTAACCCAACTGAGGAATGTTTATCTTTCTTTGCTATTTTAAAATGTTCTGAAAGTTTCGAAATTTTATCTGTCAATAAACCTATTTGAATTTCAGTTGATCCTACATCGCTTTTGTGAATTGCTAGAGATTTAATTGTATCTTTTTTTTTGCGTATCATTTTTTTTTATTTCTTTTATTATATTTTCAATCTTTTCAGCATATTCAAAAGAGTTATCTTCTACAAATGTGAGTTTAGGAAGAAACTTTATATCTAGCCTCTTAGATAGCGCTCTTCTAACAAGATGCGAGTATTCCGTCAAGACACTAACTGTTTCTTTCATATCTATGCCCCCTAATGGTATCACATAAACCCTAGCTGTTTTTAAATCTGGTGTCATTCTTACTTCAGTTACTGTTATTAATTTAGAGTTAATAGATGGGATTTTAGCCTCATTTCTTATAAAGAGCTCACCCAAATTTTGTTTTACTAGCTCTCCAACCCTTAATTGTCTTTGACTATAAGTTCTATTTGAAGTTTGGTTACCCATTATATTGACCTTTGTATTTCTTCTGCTTGGTAAGACTCAATTACGTCTTTTTCTTTAAAATCTATAAAGTCTTTAATACTTATTCCACATTCTAACCCTGTACCGACTTCCTTGACCTGATTTTTTTCTCTAAACAAACTTTGTATCTCGCCATTATAAACTACAACTCCATCTCTAATAATTCTTGCTTTAGATTTGCTTTTAATTTCTCCATTTAAAACTTTAGAGCCTGCAATTTTGCCAGCTTTAGATACTTTGAATATTTTCTGTATTTCAGCAGAACCTAAAACAGTTTCTTTTATGTCAGGTTCTAGTAAACCAGAAAGAGATTTTTCCACATATTCGAGAGCTTCGTAGATTATATTAAAATATTTAATATCAACTTTTTGTTCTTCAGCTAATTTTTTTGCTTCTCGGTTTGGCTTGACATTAAAACCAATTAATATTGCGTTTGATGCTTTTGCCAAAGATACGTCAGTCTCATTTATCATTCCTATATCAGATAAAATTATTTTAGCTTCAACTTCACTATGTTTTATTTTATTTACAGCTGTTTTTAATGCCTCGCTAGATCCTTGAACGTCAGATTTAATAATTATATTTAATTCATCTTTAACTTTAGCTTCATCAAAAAGTGTTGTTTTGTCTTTAACTAAAACTTGATTTTTAGAGGAATTATTTTTTTTAAATTCAGCTATTTCCTTAGCTTCATTTTCATTATTTGTAACTATAAATTCTGCTCCAGCATAAGCGGAGTCATTCATTCCCAGTATTTCAACTGGCATGGAAGGTAAAGCTTCATCAACATTTTTTCCTTCATAATTAATCATCGCTCGAATTTTACCCCAGGTATCTCCACATACAAAGAAGTCACCTCTTTTTAATTTTCCATTGCTAATTAAAACAGTTGATACTGGACCTTTACCTTTATCAATTTTGGATTCGATCACTACTCCTTTAGCCTTTTCAGAAAATGAAGCCTTTAAGTCCAGTATTTCTGATTGTAATAGAATATTCTCTTTAAGCTTGTCTAAATTAATTTTTTTAAGTGCAGAAACTTCTACAAAAAGAGTATCTCCACTTAAATCCTCTGCTATAAGTTCATACTGCATCATCTCGTTCTTAATCTTACTTATATTTTTTTCTGGTAAATCACATTTATTAATTGCTACTATTATTGGAACCTTCGCAGCTTTTGCATGTTTAATGGCCTCAACAGTTTGAGGCTTAATACCATCATCCGCAGCAACAACTAAAACTACTATATCAGTAATTTTTGATCCACGTGCTCGCATTTCAGTAAATGCTGCGTGCCCAGGTGTGTCTATAAAAGTAATTGTTTTTTTATTTTCTGCAGTGACCTGGTAAGCTCCGATATGCTGAGTTATACCTCCAAATTCACCTGAGACCACGTTCGTATCTCTTAAAGCGTCTAATAGAGAAGTTTTTCCATGATCTACATGTCCCATAATTGTAACAATCGGTGGTCTAGTTTTAATATCTCCCTGTAATTTTTCTTTTACTTTATTTATCTCTAATACTGGCTGATCATCAAAGACTGGCTTATGACCAAATTCTTTTACAATATATTCGGCAGTGTCTTTATCAATAACATGATTAATTGTAGCTATAACCTTCATATTAAATAAAAATTTGATAATATCATTAGACTTCTCAGCCATTCGATTTGATAACTCTTGAATAGTAATTTGTTCAGGGATTTTTACATCACGAATTACTTTTTTAAATTCTTTTTTTTCTTCACCCTCTGGCTTATTTTTTTTCTCTTTCAGTCTAGCTCTTTTTACAGAGGCTAGGCTTCTTTGCTTAATTTCTATTTCCTCAACATTTAAAGCTCTAGAAACTGTTAGTTTAAAATCTCTTTTATCTACTGGGCTTTTAAGCTTTAATTTGCTCTTACCAGTTGGCTTGTTATCTTTTTTTATAAAATCTTTAGTAGCTTGTTGTTCAACAAATTTTCTTGTGAAGTTTTTTTTTTTATTATTTGCATCAAAGACTGGTTTAGTAATATGATTATTTTTTGAAAAATTCTTATTAGACTTGAAGGGTTTTTTCTTTTCTACTGCAAAAGATTTTTTACCATCTCTACTAATTGAGCTTGTATCTATCTTTTTTTTTAAACTTGACGAAATTGTAAGTGTTTTCTTTCTATCTTTTTCCATAACATTATTTGTAAGCAATCTCTCTAGCGGACATAATCAATTCATCAGCTTCTTTTCTGGATAATGAAAATTCCTCTAAATATCCATCTATTCTAATTTTTTTTCCTTTAATCTCATCAAAACCACCTATCAATTCATCAGAAGATAAATCTGCAAAATCTGACAATTTTTTAATATTTTTTTGCCCTAATATTACAAGCATACCTTGGGTCATGCCTTTAAGATTTATTAAAGCTTCTTCAACTCCTAGTTCCTTCAGTTTCTGCGAGATGGCCTCTTTTTCTTTAATTAAAGTTTCTTTAGATCTACTAATCAATTCTTTAGCGGTATCCTCATCAATAGCATCGATTTTTGAAATATTTTCAGGTGTCGACTGAGCTATATCTTCTATACTTGGAAAACCTTCAGATACTAAAAGCTGCCCTAATGTTTCGTCTACTTCTAAATTTTTAATTAATGTTTCAGTTCTCTCTTTAAATTCAGCCTGTCTTCTTTCTGAGTCTTCTTTATCAGTTAAAATGTCTATCTCATAATTTGTGAGTTTAGATGCTAACCTTACGTTTTGTCCTCTTCTTCCAATTGCTTTACTTAAATTTTCTTCAGTTAAAATTATGTCAATTCTTTTATTATCTTGATCTATCAAAACTTTTTGGATTTCAGCAGGCGACAAGGACTCTGATATCAATGTGGGTAAATCTTCTGTCCATTTTATAATATCTATCTTTTCTCCATGCAATTCATTAACTATAGTTTGAACTCTGCTACCTCGCATACCTACGCATGCTCCAACTGGATCAATTGAAGAGTCTTGCGAGTGAACACAAATTTTAGCTCTGCTACCTGGGTCTCTAGCTACAGATTTAATTTCTATTGTACCCTCATAAATTTCTGGAACTTCTTGAAAAAATAATTTTGCTAAAAATTGCGGATGCGCCCTAGATAAAAATATTTGATGTCCTTTAAGTTCTTTTTTTACCTCATAACAATAAGCTTTAACTCTATCACCATTTTTAAGTATTTCTCTTGGAATTAGCTCGTCTTTTTTAATAACTCCTTCAGCTTTTCCTAAATCTACAATTACATTTCCATACTCTAACCTCTTTATAATTCCACTGAGTATTTGTCCTTGTTTGTCTATAAAATCTTCATACTGTCGGTTTTTTTCAGCTTCTCTCACTCTACTACTAATAACTTGTTTTGCACTTTGAGCGGCAATTCTTCCAAAATCTACTTGGGGTAATTCCTCAAAAATTTTATCTCCGATTTTCAGAGAGTCGTTACTTGAACTTACTTTTTTAGCATTATCTAATGATATTTCTCTTGCAGGATCTTCAACGTTTTCAACTATTTCTAATACTTTTTGAATTTTTATATCTCCACTTTCCCTATCAATTATAACTTCAATATTGTTATCAGCTCCAAATTTAGTCAAAGCTGCTTTTTGGATTGCACTTTCCATCGAACCTATAACCAATTCTTTGTCTATAGATTTTTCATTCGCTACAGCATCTACTATTCGTAAAAGTTCTAGTTTATCTAATCCTCTATTTAACATTTTAAGTACTCCTAAAAAAAAATGGGCTAAAGCCCATTTTGATATTCTCCAGATTCAGACAATATTTAATTGAAAATTATGGTTTTTTCAAGATTACAATTTAAATATATCTGTTTTATCTGTTTTTTCCCAGGTAAATTCACCCTTATTTGAAGGTTTTCTTCCAAAATGTCCATAAGCAGATGTAACTTCATATATGGGATTATTAAGTTTCAACATTTCTCTAATACCTCTTGGTGACAAATCAAAATTTTGATTTATAATTTTTTTAACATCTTCAATTTTATCTTCGTCTCCCTCAGATAATTTCAAAAATATTGACAATGGTTTTGAAACTCCAATTGCATAAGCCAATTGGATAAGACATTTTTCAGATATACCTGATGCAACTATATTTTTGGCAAGATACCTCGCTGCATATGCTGCTGACCTATCAACTTTGGTAGGATCTTTGCCTGAAAAAGCTCCCCCACCATGTGGTGCTGCTCCTCCATAGGTATCTACAATTATTTTTCTACCAGTTAAACCAGTATCCCCATCTGGGCCTCCAATAATAAACTGACCAGTAGGATTAACATAAATTTCTTTTGAGTCTAAATCTTTAATATACTCGTCTGGAATTGATTTTTTAATATATGGAATAGTAAGTTCTTTGACTCTTTCTTGATTTAAATCTTCAGAGTGTTGAGTGGAAATAACTACGGAAGTAACTTTTGATGGTTTATTGTCTTCATATAACATTGTAACTTGACTTTTTGAGTCTGGCTCTATTCCTTTTAAGACTCCCTTTTTTCTATCTTCAGCCATCAATCTTAAAATCTTGTGGGAGAAATGAATTGGGGCTGGCATTAATTCCGCGGTTTCTTTGCACGCATAGCCAAACATTATACCCTGATCGCCAGCTCCTTCATCTTTGTTATCTTTTGAGTCTACGCCCATTGCTATATCTGCAGATTGTTCGTGCAAAAATGTTTCGATATTTGCGGTTTTCCAACTAAATCCTTTTTGATCATAGCCAATATCTTTGATGCATTCCCTTACCTTATTTATAATTTCTTCTTTATCGATCTTTGGACCTCTAATTTCTCCTGCTAAAACTACTTTATTTGTTGTAGTCAAAGTCTCACAAGCAACTCTTGAGAATGGCTCTTGACCTAAATATGAGTCAACAACCATATCAGAAATTCTATCACAAACTTTATCAGGATGACCCTCTGAAACAGACTCGCTAGTAAATAAAAAATTATTGTTTTTTAGCATTTTTATATTTTTTAAAAATTAAAAAGATAAATAGATATGTAAATAAAAGTATAAAGAATATCAAATCATTTTTATTTTTATATTCTGATTTTATCAAAGGGACATCTAATTCAATATTCCCAGTCTCATAGGCATTTAATTTTTTAATTATTTCTCCTTTATTACTAATAATTGCACTTATACCTTGGTTGGTAGATCTTATTAAATAAGTATCATTTTCTATCGCCCTAAAAATTGCTTTAGCAAAATGTTGGTGGGGGCCTATTGAGTTTCCAAACCATCCATCTTCAGAAATATTTATTATTAAATTTGTTTTGTGATCACTTTTTTGGACTAGTTCTGGAAAAATAATTTCATAACAAATTAAAGGAAGAATATTTAAATCGTCGATCAAAATATTTTCTTGTTTTTTTCCTTTAAGGAAAGATCCATAACCCTGGGTGATCTTTTTAAGACCAGTTTGTCTCAAATAATTTTCAAAAGGCAAAAACTCACCGAAAGGAACTAGTTTTCTTTTTTTATATTTATTTAGTATTTCAAATTCATTGTTTATAATTACAAAACTATTGTAGAAAAGATTTGTTTTTTGATATTCGTAATTGACCCCAAATACTATTAGATGAGATTCGCCAAAATTTTTTTTGATTATATTTTTAAAATTTGAAATTTCTTTAAAGTCATATCCTGCAAAAATACCTTCGGGCCATATGAAAATTGTTTTTTTTGATTTGTCGGGATCGCTATATCTTATTAATTTTTTTATTTTCTTTTCAATTTCATCAATTTGCAAATTATAATCTAATTCAAAATTCGGTGATATTACTTTAATATGAATTTTATCATCCTTTGTAAGATAGTTAGATAATCCTTTATTTTTATTTATAGAGAAACTTCCATATAAATATGTAAGAAATACTAATATAAACGTAAGACTTAAGACTATAATTTTTCTACTTAATTTGACTCTATAAAAAATTACTACTGGAATAGTAAAAATAGTTATGGCCATGAGATTAAAAGCATATAGTCCAAAATAATTTAAGATTTGTAAGATTTCAGTAAACCAAGACCAACTATATCCGATAAGATTCCAGGGAAATCCGGTAAGTACTTTACCCCTTATGTAATCAGAAAGTGCGTAAGATCCTGAAAATAATAAAATAGATGAAATATTGTAATTTATGAAAGGACCTATAAATAGAATTGTTGCTCCCATAAATAATCCTAAAAACATTGGTATTAATATTAAAGCAAATGGTATCAATACTTTAAAACTTTCATCGAAAGTCAAAGAATAGCTTATCCAATAAATACCGCTTAAGTAAAAACCAAATCCAAAAATAAAACCAATTAAAAATAAATTTTTCTTGTAAGGTCGTTTACGATAAAAATTTCTTGTTCTTTTGCTTACAAAAACAATCAATGAGAAAAAAAGTGGTAATAAAATAAAATTAATGTATGAAAAATTAAAAGGTTGGAATGAAAATACTGTCAAACTTCCAAGACAAAAAGGTATGACATATATAACTATAAATCGATTATCTAGAATTTTATTTATCATTTAATCTAAATACTTAAGATACATTTTTTCTTGTTGACTCATTTCTTTAAAATCTTTTAGTATTTTATGTTTGTATCCAAATAAATGCATTAAACCATGAATCCACAAAGTATTAAGATTTCTTTTAAAATTATTGCTTTTCTTTTGAGAACACAATTTATCAAAGTTTATGATAATATCTCCAATATAAATTTCTTTTTCTTTTCTAATTTTTTTATTAAGCTCCTTTTTTTCATAAAAAGGGAAAGATAAAACATCGGTTGATTTATTTTTTTTTCTAAATTTTTTATTTAATCTTTTAATCTCTTTTGTATCAGATAGTAACAATGAACAGATTATCTTTTTCTTTTTAAATAATTTATTGTTTTTATTTATTAATCTTAATTTATTGTCAAAATAATCTTGGGGATTTTTTAAAGTCTTTTTCCAAAGGATATTGTTAGTAATTACATTAATCTTTATCATCAGCGCTTTTTTTTTGATAAGCCCGAATAATTTTAGAGACTAATGGATGTCTAACCACATCTGTATGATCAAATTCAATAATCTTTATTTCTTTAATATGCTTTAGAGTATTTTTGGACCTGATTAGGCCCGATTGAGATTTATTTAAAAGATCAATCTGAGATGGATCTCCGTTAACAACTAATTTTGAATTTTCACCAATTCTTGTTAAAAACATCTTAATTTGTGTATCTGTTGCGTTTTGAGCTTCATCCAAAATTGCAAAGCAATTTTTTAAAGTTCTTCCTCTCATGAAAGCAAGGGGAGCTATTTCAATTTCTCCAGTCTCAATTTTTTTTTGAATTTTTTCAAATCCAAATAGATCGTACAAAGCGTCATACAAAGGTCTTAGATAAGGGTCCACTTTTTCTTTCATATCCCCTGGAAGAAAACCAAGTTTTTCACCAGCTTCAACAGCAGGACGAGATAAAATAACTCTTTCAACTTTTTTTTCCATAAGTAAAGTTATTGCAACTGAAACAGCTAAAAAACTTTTTCCTGTTCCGGCTGGTCCCAATGCCATAACAATATCATTTGTTTTCAGTGATTTTATATATTCTGACTGTTTTTCAGATCTTGCTATAACAGATTTTCTTGGAGTTTTAATAAGTTGTTCAAGAGATTGAACGTTTGATTGTTGGTTCGTATCAATATTTTTTTTCACAGAAATTACAATATCATTTTTTTCTATGACATTTGTCAATATAAACTTATCAATTAAAAATTTAATTGCACTAAGCACCAATGAAGTGTTTTCGTTTTGTCCTTTAACAGTTAGAGAGTTTCCTCTAAAGAAGATTGTTGTTTTAGTTAATTTTTCTAAATCTGATAAGTTCTCATTAAAACTTCCCACTATTGCCATTAATAGATTATTATTTGATATCTGTATGTTAATTGTTTGACTATCTATTTTTTTGAAAACAAAATTTTTTTCTAATTTATTTAAGTTGTTCATTTATTAAATATTATGCTGCTAGGTTTTTATTATATAACAAATCTCCAGTCATTGTATTTAGATTAAAGTCTTTTATTCTAACGCAGATTTTTTTTCCAATTATATTTTCCTTACAATTTACAACTACAGAGTTTTGATGTTCGTCTCTTCCAAAAAACTGGTTATCATTTATTTTATTTTCAAATAAAACTTTTAAAGTTTTGTTTAGTAATTTTTTTTTATATTCCTTTTTAATATTTTCTGAAATATTTTGAAACTCTATTAACCTATTTTTTGCGGTTTGTTTTTCTATTAAATTTAATTTAGCCGCGGGCGTTCCATATCGCGGACTGAAGATATAAGAATAAGTGTTTATAAATTTAACTTCTTTAAGCAGTTTCAATGAATACCTGAAATCTTTTTCTGTCTCGCCTGGATAAGCTATGATAAAATCACTTGTAAACTCTATTTTTGGATTTATTTCTCTCAGTTTAAAAATAATTTTTTGATAATCCTCTACAGTGTGTTTTCTATTCATGTTTTTTAATATTTTATTTGAACCGCTTTGAACAGGTAGATGGAGATGTGGCATTAATTTTTTAGAAACACTAAATAATTTAATCAAGTCCTCACTCATATCTTTAGGATGAGACGTGGTAAACCTCAATCTTTCTAACCCATTTATGTTTTCTAACTCAAGAATTAGATCGGATAACCTTTTATTGCTATTATTGTAAGCGTTTACATTTTGACCTAATAATATAATTTCTTTAGAACCATTACTAATAAGTTGCTTAGCCTCTGAAATTATTTGCTCAAATTTTCTAGAAAACTCCGGTCCTCTTGTGTAAGGAACAACACAAAATTTACAAAATTTATCACAACCCTCTTGTATAGTTAGATAAGAAGAAACTTTCTCTTTTGAATTTTCAATATATTCTAAATTATCAAATTTACCTTCAGCTTCAAATTCAGTAAAATTAATTTTTTCATTTTTCCTTTCTAATTGTAGAAGTATATTATTTAAATAATGATAAGACTGAGGTCCAATAACACAATCAATATATTTTTCCCTCTTCATTAAAATTTCACCCTCTGCTTGGGCAACACATCCAGCGACAACCATAATAGGTTTTCTTTTATCTTTAAAAAGTTTTTTTATTCTGCCAATGTCATGGTAAACTTTATCTGTAGCTTTTTCTCTTATGTGACAAGTATTTAAAATATAGCAGTCAGCTTCGATAGGATTAATAGTTTTCGTATAGTTAATTTTTTTTAGAGTTTCTAAAATTCGTTCGCTGTCATACTCATTCATTTGACAACCAAAAGTTTTAATAAATATTTTTTTTTGCAATTTATTTTTTAATTTTTGAACCGTAGAGTTCAAGTTTATGGTCAACTAATTTATAGCCAAGCTTGTTAGCAATTTTTTCTTGTAGAATTTCAATATCTTTGTCTACAAACTCCACTATTTCACCACTGTTTATATCGATTAAGTGATTATGATCATCGTTAATTTCATATCTAGCTTTTCCAGTTTTGAAATCATGTTTAATTAAAATTCCAGCCTCCTCAAAAAGTTTTACTGTTCTATAAACCGTTGCGATACTTATTTTATCATCAATTTGTGTCACACGCTTATGTAGTTCGTCTACGTCAGGGTGATCTTTCGAACCATATTCTTCTTTGGACTCGGAAAGTATTTTCGCAATTATTTTTCTTTGCTCAGTAAGCCTTACACCTTTTTCTTTACATTTATCTTCAATATTGCTCATAAATTAAATTTAACTTAAATATAACGGTTTAATCAATTTTTTTTGTATTAATTTTTTATCAATTAAAATTTCAATATTTTCAAGGTTAAATACAGGTAAATCCTCATTTTTAAAACCGTACAATTTGACTTTTTTTGATATTTCTATTCCTTTTGCTACTGAAAGAGCAATTCTTATCGAAGAAAAGCTGCCAGGACCATTATTAACAAGAATTGAAAAATTTTTATCTATATTTGCTTTGTGCTTAGTGGTCAAATTTAATATTGTAGAGACTAAGAAATCATTTTTATTTATTTTAGTT
>JAOOKL010000030.1 GCA_028408025.1 Candidatus Pelagibacter sp.
TCCTTCTGGCTTCGTATTGATTATGTAAGACAGAGCTTTTCCTCCACCACCACCTGACATATTTTCAAATGAAGCACTTTTAAGAAAACCAGCTTTAGTTAAAGCCTCTCCAGTTCCTCTAGCGGTTCCATCCCAACCACCTCCAGCTCCACCACCGATAATAAAATGTAATTTATCAATAGCAAAACTAGTTGATGAGATTGAAGTTAAAAGAACAGTTGCGAAAACTAAGCTAATTAATTTTTTCAAATTATTAAACATATTATTTTCCTCTGTTAATTAATTAATTATTTTTAAGATTAAAAATGAATGACGGATCAGAGTCAACTGGTCTTAATTGAAAAAAGTTCCCCTGATTCTAAGCAATTCTCGGCTCAAATTGGTGTTTTCTTTAAAAGGTTTCCTTCCATGGAGCCAAAAATAATTATTAGAAAATATCGTAGATCCTACCGGTAATGGAAATTCAACTTTATTTTTACTCTCTTCTAAGCAATCAGATAATCTTTGTAAGAATAAACCTTGCTCCATATTTTTTGGCTCTGGAAATTGGTCGATGTAAGAAATTATAGGTTTGCCGCTTTTATCTTTTGTAAAAACAGGATGTTCAACTTTATATTCTACATTTTTACTTTTAGGTGAACCCCAAGTAAAATTTTGTTGTCCTATAGGATTATTACTCAATTCATTTAAGTGCTCCCAATCATCTAAATGTAAAATCACACTTTCTCCTCCAGAAACTCCTTGTTCTTCCATTTTGGTCATTATTAACCAATCTGTTTTTTCTTTTACGTAAGTACCATCTGTGTGAAGATCTAAATTAGTGTAAGCTTTTCTTAAATAAGAGTCGCTACTATCTTGGTGTTTTACATAAAATCTTGCATAATATTTTCCAGTCATCGAGTCAAAATTAGGATTACCCACTAAATAAGCAAAGCCTGTCGAAAGCTTGACGAGAAAATCTTTATCAAATTTTTTATTATTAATTTCTGGTTCTATTATTACTGTTCCCGTTTTTCTATCGTTTAATATTTTTACTAAAGATCCACTTAGCTTTCCTTCAAAAACTTCGTTTACACTTTTGGCTAAAGTAAATCTAGAGAATGGCTTATACTCTAAGGAAGTAATAGTATGTTTTTTAAAAGGGAAAATTAACCTATCTAATTCGCTTTCTTTGAGAGTTATAATTTTTACTCTTTTAGAATTTTTATGATCTTTTATTTCTAAGCTCATATGCTATTTAAAACTGACAAAAGTATAGCAGAAACTATGGTTGGTAGTACTAAGTTTTTTTTAGAAATCATGAAAATAATTATGCAAATTATTAGTACTACAATTCTTATAAAAAGGTCAGAGTCATCAAGCACTCCTGCTGGAAAGATAATCATTCTGCCTAGCAGCGCGGCTAACGTAGCGTAAGCCACGCAATTAAACCACTGAAAAACTTTTGATTTAACGCTTACTTTTTTTGATGTAATAGCTCCCATAAAACGAGAGATAAACGTTGCTAAAGATGTTGCAATAATTGCCAGTATAATTATTTGGCTACTTGTCATTTTTTACTCCAATTAAAAAAGCTAAAGTTCCCGCAATAAGTCCTGCAAACAACAATGCCCACTCACTTGAGAATGTATAAATTAATGGACCTAATATTGTTCCTCCAAAAACTGCACTAGTAATACTTAAATTTTTCATGGCACCTATCATCATACAAAAGAAATAAACTGGGTTTACAATTGCTAAACCGATCAACATGTCTTTGTTTAAATAATCAGCTGAAAGATAACCTGCCACTGTCATAAGTATAGCAGTAGTCCAGGTTCCTATACCTATACCTATCCAAAAATCTATTCTGTATTTTTTATCTATTTTTTGGTAGCCGTCTTTTGCAATCAACCAAGATGTAACAGCTAAAAAGTGACATGATAAAAAATATTTCCATTTTGGTTGTTTTTTATGTTCAAGCAAAGGAAATAGTGAAACTGTCATTGGATAAAGTCTAAAGTTAACTAACCAGACTGCTATAAATATATTTATTATTGATGCCCCAACTAATAAAGATTCTGCCATTACTAATTGACCTGGTAATGCATAAGTAAATAAACTTGATGCAGCACTTTGTTGTAAGTTAAAACCAGCATCTTTTAGTAATGCGCCTAAAGCGATAAAACATGCTGCTAGAGGAATTGCTGGACTTTTAGAACCTTTAAGAGATTTTAAACCTTGAAAAAAAATTTTTAAATTTATCATCCACCTAGGAATAATCTTCCTACATCTGGATTTTTTAAAAGATCATCACCTTTACCTGCGATAGCAGTTTGTCCCGAAACTAACACATAGCCAATGTCAGCAAATTCTAATCCTTTTTTAGCATTTTGCTCAACAAGTATAATTGTTTTCTTTTCAGCCTTTTGAAGATCTTCTAAAATTTCAAAAACCATGCCTATATATTTTGGCTCTAAACCAATTGACGGTTCATCTACTAATAACACTGATGGTTTCATCACTAAAGCTCTAGAGATTTCTAATAGTCTTCTTTCACCTCCCGATAAAACTTTTGCGGGTTGGTTTCTTCTATTTCTTAATCTTTCATACTTTTCAAAAATTCTTTCTGCTTCTTCATAGGCTTCGTCTTGTTTGTCTTTAATATAGCCACCCATTAAAAGATTTTCCTCAACTGTCATATCTGGGAAAACCGAATTATCTTGTAAGATATAAGCGATACCTACTTTGCTTAATTTTTGAGCTGGGGTTAACTTAGTTATTTCATTCCCCTCTAGTTCGATTTTTCCATCAAAAATATTTGTAAATCCATAAATAGAATGAAGTATTGTAGACTTTCCAGCTCCATTGGGTCCTATTAAACATAATGATTGAGCCTTACTAACTGTTAAATCAAAATTGTGTAGGATCTCCATTTTTCCATAACCAGCATTTAAACCCCTAATAGTTAGATGAACATCTTTTGGAGATAATTTATTTAAATCCTCTAAACCAGGCGCTTTACCTAAAACATCATATTGATTTGCCATTACTGTGCTCCTAGATAAGCATCAACAACTCGCTTATCATTTTTAATTTGATCAGGTGAACCTTCTGCAAGCATTTTACCGTGCGCTAAACAGAAAATTTTTTGTGCTAGACTCATAATCACTTTCATATTGTGTTCAATGACCAATAAAGTTATCCCGTAATCTTGGTTTATTTTAATCAATCTATCTATAATTCCATTAATTAAAGTCGGATTGATCCCAGCTGTTGGTTCATCTAATAAAAGCATTTTTGGTTCATTCATTAAAGCCATAGCTAATTCTAATAATTTTTGTTGTCCAAATGATAAATCACCTGCTCTTAAGTTTCTTTTTTGATAAAGGCCTACAAAGTTTAAAAGATTTTCTGCTTTTTCAGTAAGCTCAGCAGGTACTTTTGCAAAGATAAATCCTGAGTCACTAGCTTTATGACTTATGAGCATGTTCTCTACACAATTAAGTTTTGAATAAATTCTTGTTTGTTGAAAAGTTCTTAGCAAACCAAGTTTAGCTACCGCAGGAACAGGCATTTCTGAAACTTCGATATTATCAAAAACAATTGAACCTTGATCGATAGGATGTGTTCCAACAATTGAGTTAAATAAAGTTGTTTTACCAGAACCGTTTGGACCTATTAAACCAACTATTGATCCCTGCTCTACTGAAACAGAGATATCTACGTTAGCCTGTACGCCGCCAAAAGATTTACTTACTTTTTTAACCTCTAAAATACTCATTTTAATTCTACTTGTGCTTTCCGATCTTTATCATCAATTACTTCACCAAATCTTTCAGGATATTTTTCTCTTAACCAACCCATTAATCCCTCTGGGAAATAAACTACGATCACAACAATTAAAACTCCTAACGCAACATATTGCCAGCCCAATATCAATGTCCAAAGACCCTCTTTGAAAAAATGGAATAAAGTTGCGCCAATTACTGGTCCCCATAAAGTTCCTTTGCCGCCAAGGATTGCCATAAGAACCATGAACACTCCCATTTCTCTTCCATCGAATGCTACATCTGTTGAGTCAATATATCCAATTAGTCCACCCATAATTCCGCCAGCGAGACCACAGAAAAATGCTGAGACCATCCAACCCACAATTTTATATTTCATCGTTTGGATACCCATTGCTTCAGCTTTATCTTCATTGTCTCTTATCGCATTTAAAATTAATCTAAATCTTGAACCGTAAATATATTTAACAAAAACAAATGTTCCAATTAATAAAGCAAAACTTAAAAAGTAAAAAAACTTACCTCTGGCTTCAACATCAACTATTTCTGCGGGGAAAGGCGGTGTAGTGAAACCCTGGCCTGCTCCGATAATTTCTATTCCTCCAGCAATTTCACCTGCTGCAATTCCAAGACCCAAAGTACAAATCGCAAAATAATGACCTCTCAAACCTAAAATTGCATAACCTATAGCGCCAGCGACGATAGCTGGAACAATTGCTGAAACTAATAATCCGACACCGATACCCTGAAAATATTGTGCAGTAGTATGAACGAATGTTTTTTCACCACCACTTTCCGTCCATTCTGCTAATGGGAAAAACATCCCCACTTGAACTGAAGCGGTTAAATACATTCCTAGACCATAGAAAAGAATATTTCCAAAACTATTGTAACCCATTTCTCCACCTTGTAGATTCCAAGTCATCGCCAAAACGATCAAAACACAAAGATATGTAAGCTGAACTTTGAAAGCAGAAAATAAAAAAGGCGCTGCTAAACCAAGAATAATCAAACCAGAGTATAAAAATAAATCTTTTTGTTTAATCACAATAAATTCTCCTTAAAAAAATTAATGAATTGTGGCATATAAACATCAGCGTTATCTCCACCTATGGTAACTCCTTTAGAAATACATTTTTCTTTTTTCATAATTTTAAAACCAGTTTTCCATGCTTTTCTTGGATTTTTTTGTGCAGTTTCATAAAATGCTTCTACGGAAGGATATTTTTTGTGTTTATTGACCATCCACTCTACCCATGTCGGATTAGTAAATCGACCTTCATTATCAACATAAAAATCAGGACAATCATGAAGAGTCATTGCCATCTTTTCTCTCCAAGGTTTTTTACCAGCAGCCCAAGCATGATACCAACCTTCTTTAATATCTACTTTTACTTTTCCTGGAGGAGCTTTAATTCTCTCAGCGTGCTCCTTACAAAACTTTGCCAAAGTATAATCATCTGCACCACCGTGCACTACAAGCATTGTGGTATTAGAAGTTAATTCTGGTTCTGCAAAAAAGCCAGCCATCCTACATTCTGCCGCTTCTGGAAGAATTGCGTCAAAACCTTTTGTCCCCTCTAGAAATTTAGAAGTAAGTTTAACATCCGATAAAAAAAATGAATTAGTTCCACCTCTAGAGTGGCCAGTTGTTCCAAATTTTCCGTTGGATCTAGGGTGAGATTGTAAAACTTTTAAAGCCATAAGTGCATCAATTGCTCCGTTTATTAAAGGCACTTTTGATTGATCTCTCCATGTGGACCTGGCGCCTCTTGGACAGAAATTATCAATATACATAACACCAATACCTTCTTTCAAAAGATTTTGTGCAGCATGATACACGAAGTCATCCCAAACATAATCTCCTGGTCCACCACTACTGTGAGTGTAAATTACTATAGGAACTTTACCTGTTCCCTCTGGCAATCGAAGATATCCTGTAATTTCAACAGGATTATTTAAATGACCATCTATCAATACTGTTCTTTGGTCAAATCCAGTGTATGAATTAAATTTAATTATTTCACCTCCATCATAACCCTTTAATTTGGAGATGCCTTTAAGCATTGATAATTTCTTTCTGCAATTGTCTTTGGAATTAAAATTTGGTGATTCATGAGCTAGTAAACTAGTTGAAAATAAAATAGTAAATAAGATAAGTGCTAACTTATTCATTTTAAATATTCCCTTTTTTTCGATAGTTTAAATCTTCTATAAACTAATATGAAAACTAGCAGCATAAATACTGCACCAATTCTAAATTCTGTTCCTAAAATATAATCTGCAAACTCTTCAAATAGTCCTAATCCCATTCCTGAAAGTGCTACTGCTGGTAAATTACCAAGACCTGCAACGATAACTATCATGAAAGATCTTACTGTGTAAGGAAGTCCTACATAAGGATGAAGGGTAAGAGTGATTGAAATTAAAGCTCCCGCGATTCCACATAACGCAGCGTTAATACCAAAAGTTGCTGCGTAAACTTTTTCAGTATCTACACCTAAAATTTTTGCAGCTCTTGCATTTTGTGCAGTAGCTCTTATAGCTCGTCCTAGTCTAGATTTTTTCATGTAAACAACCAAAGCAACTGCGTATAAAACACTTATAAAAGCAGAAAATATTTTTGAATTA
>JAOOKL010000031.1 GCA_028408025.1 Candidatus Pelagibacter sp.
CATTAGGATTTATTTCTTGAATTTTATCTGCTAGAAGTTTTAATGCTTCATCCCAATTTGATTTTTGTAGTTTGTTGTTTTTTTTGATATAAGGAACATCTAATCTTTGCTTAAGAAGTCCATCACAAGAATATCTTGTTTTATCTGAAATCCACTCCTCATTTATCTCATTATTAAGCCTTGGCAATATTCTTTTTACCTCCCAATTGTAAGTATCTACTCTAATATTAGATCCTACTGAGTCCATTACATCTATACTTTCAGTTTTTTTTAATTCCCATGGTCTTGCTTCAAACGCGTAAGGTTTTGATGTCAGTGCCCCAACCGGACACAAATCAATTACATTTGCAGAAAGCTCTGACTCCATTGACTTTTCAAGGTAAGTTGTAATTTCCATATTTTCACCTCTCCCTATAGCTCCAATTTCTGGCACTCCAGCAACTTCAGTTGCAAATCTTACACATCTAGTGCAATGTATACATCTAGTCATTTGCGTTTTTATTAATGGACCCATATATTTTTCTTTCACTTGTCTTTTGTTTTCTACAAACCTAGATTTATCTACTCCGTAATATAAAGATTGATCTTGTAAATCACATTCTCCCCCTTGATCACAAACAGGACAATCCAATGGATGATTGGCTAATAAAAACTCCATTACACCTTTTCTAGCTTTTTCAACCAACTGAGTATTGGTTTTTATATTCATACCCTCAGCTGCAGGCATAGCACATGAGGCAATCGGTTTTGCTGATTTTTCCATTTCAACTAAGCACATTCTGCAATTACCAGCTATAGATAACTTTTCATGATAGCAAAATCTTGGTATTTCAACGTCAGCTAACTCACAGGCTTGGAGAACGGTCATCCCTTTTTCAAAATCTATTTCTTTTCCGTTTATAATTATTTTAGGCATTTTTATTTTCTAATAAATGTTGATCAACTAAATATGGGTTGTTAATTTTTTTCTTAACTAAAGGTTCTTCCCTGCATCTGCTGTCAATTTCCTCTCTAAAATGTCTTAATAAGCCTTGTACTGGCCAAGCCGAACCTTCTCCAAAAGCACAAATAGTATGTCCTTCGATTTGTTTGGTTACATCTGCTAATAAATTTACGTCATTGTGAGTTGCTTTTCTTTTAGCAACTCTGTCTAAAATTCTCCACATCCATCCAGATCCTTCTCTACAAGGAGTGCATTGACCACAACTCTCATGCTTATAAAATCTAGCGATTCTTGCCATGCAGGCTACAATATCTTGCTGTTTATTTATAACTACAATTCCAGCAGTTCCTAAACCACTTTTATTTTGAATTAAGGAGTCGAAATCCATTGTTATCGTATCACATATTTTTTTTGATAGTAAAGGCATTGAAGAACCTCCTGGAATTACTGCTTGGAGATTATTCCAACCACCCACAACTCCTCCTGCATGTTTCTCAATTAATTCTTTCAAAGGTATTCCCATTTCCTCTTCAACATTACAGGGAGAGTTCACATTTCCAGATATACAAAATATTTTTGTTCCAGTATTTTTTGGTTTACCTATTGACGCAAACCATTTTCCACCTCTTCGAAGAATTGTTGGTACGACAGCAATAGTTTCAACATTATTGACAATAGTAGGACAACCGTACAAACCTACTAAAGCTGGAAAAGGTGGTTTAAGTCTAGGTTGACCTTTGTTGCCTTCCATGCTCTCAAGTAAAGCTGTTTCCTCACCACAAATATATGCACCAGCTCCATAGTGAATATGAATATCAAAATTCCAACCTGATCCACATGCATTTTTTCCTAAAAATTTTTTTTCGTAAGCTTGATTAATTGCATCTTGTAATCTTTTGCCTTCATTTAAATATTCTCCTCTTATATAGATGTAACAAACATGGGCATTCACAGCGTATCCGGCGATTAAACACCCTTCGATAAGCTTTTGAGGTTCAAATCTTAAGATATCTCTGTCTTTGCAAGTACCTGGTTCTGACTCATCTGCATTAATAACTAAATAATGTGGTCTTGAACCAACTTCTTTTGGCGCAAATGACCATTTTAAACCAGTTGAGAAACCAGCTCCACCTCTACCTCTTAACTCAGATGTTTTTATTTCATTTATTATCCATTCTCTACCTTTAGAAATTATGTCTTTCGTGTTTTTCCAATCATCTCTCTTCAGTGAGTCGTTAATTTTCCAACCATGCTCATTATAAAGATTTTTGAATATCTTATTTTCCTCTTTAAGCATGTTTTTCTCCGTTAGTTGAAAATTTTTTTTCAGGGGAGGTATTTTTACGTCCTCTGTAGGATCCTGGTTTTAAAGGTTTGTCATTAATTAAGGAATCTAAAATTTCAATTGTATTTTTTTCATCTAAATCCTCATAATAATCATCGTTGATTTGCATCATAGGTGCGCTAACACATGCGCCTAAACATTCAACCTCTACCCACGAACAGTCGCCTTTTTTTGATAATTCATTTTCTTTAGGAGATATTTTTTCTTTACATAGTTTAAGAATTTTATCAGCACCTCTTATTAAACATGGAGTGGTAGTACAAACTTGAATAAAATGTTTACCTACAGGGGCAAGATTGTACATACTATAGAATGTAGCTATCTCATAAACAGAGATGTAAGGCATAGACAAAAGATTAGCAATGTGTTTCATTGCTGCTAAAGAGATCCAATTGTTATTCTGTTTTTGGGCTAAATATAAAAGAGGCATCACAGCACTTTTTTTATTTTTCTTAGGGTATCTTTTCAAAATAATATTTATTTCGTCTAAATTTTTCTTATTAAATTCAAAATTAGCCGGTTGTTTGTCATGTACTTTTTTTAAGCTCATCTATCGACCTCTCCAAAAACTATATCTAAAGATCCTAATACGGCTGGAACATCAGCTAACATGTGGCCACGTATTAAATAATCCATTGCCTGTAGATGTGAAAAACCAGGTGCTCTTATTTTACATCTATAAGGTTTATTGGTACCATCAGAAATTAAATATACACCAAATTCTCCTTTTGGTGCCTCAACAGCTGTATATACGTTTCCTTTAGGAACTCTATAACCTTCAGTGAATAATTTAAAATGATGTATTAAAGCCTCCATTGATTGTTTTAAATCATCTCTGTTCGGAGGGGAAATTTTACCATCAATTGATTTAACAGGTCCTTTTGGAATTCTTTCTATACATTGTAAAATAATTTTTATGCTTTCTCTCATCTCCTCTATTCTACAAAGATAACGATCGTAGCAGTCTCCATTTTTTCCAATAGGTATTTTAAATTCTAAATCTTTATAAATTTCATACGGTTGAGATCTTCTTAAGTCCCATGGAATTCCAGAACCTCTTAACATTACACCTGAAAAACTATGATCCAATGCTTCTTGTTTAGTAACTATTCCTATTTCAACATTTCTCTGTTTAAAAATACGGTTATCAGTTAATAGTCCTTCTAAATCATCAATGATTTTCGGGAATGATCTACAAAACTTTTCTATATCCTCAATTAATTTTAAGGGTATATCTTGATGAACGCCACCAGTTCTAAAGTAATTAGCATGAAGTCTAGATCCAGAGGCTCTCTCATAGAAAGTCATTAATGTTTCTCTTTCTTCAAATCCCCAAAGCGACGGTGTTAAAGCTCCAACATCTAAAGCTTGCGTGGTAACGTTAAGTATGTGACTTAAAATTCTTCCTATTTCACAAAATATTACCCTGATGTATTTAGCTCTAATTGGAACATCTATTTTGAGAAGTTTTTCAGCTGCCAAGGCAAAAGCATGCTCTTGATTCATTGGAGCAACATAATCAAGTCTATCAAAATAAGGCAAAGCTTGAGTGTATGTTTTCTGTTCTATTAGTTTTTCAGTACCTCTATGGAGTAAACCAATATGCGGGTCGGCTTTCTCAACTACCTCCCCATCTAATTCCAAAATTAGTCTAAGCACGCCATGTGCAGCAGGATGCTGAGGCCCAAAATTTAAGCTCATAGATTTAGTTTTTTTTGACATGTTTTTCAGATTTTTTAACTTCTTTTAAATAATTAGTTCCTTCCCAAGGGCTTTCAAAATCAAAGTTTCTGTAGTTTTGTTCTAATTTTACAGGTTCGTAGATTACTTTTTTTTCTTTTTCACTATACCTTACCTCGTTGAAGCCAGTTAAAGGGAAATCTTTTCGCAAAGGATGGCCTTTAAAACCATAATCAGTTAAAATTCTTCTTAAATCAGGATGGTTTTTAAACTTTATACCATACATATCAAATACTTCTCTTTCCATCCAATTGGCTGATGGAAAAATTTTAGTAATCGACATAACAGTTTGTTCAATTTGAAATTTTATTAAAATTTTCAAACGAATATTTTTTTCATGTGATAAGAATAAATAAATTAAATTAAATCGTTTTTCATCTTGAGGATAATCAACACCTGCTATATCGATTAATTGTCTAAATTTGCAGTTTTCATTTGATTTAATAAATTGAATGACCTCAATTAAATCTTTTTCTTCTATTTCAATTAATAATTCATCATTTTCAATTGTTGTTTTTTGAACTTTGGTTGTTAGTTCAGAATTTAATAATTTTTCAATTTTTTTTAAAGTTTCTAACATTTTACCTCTGTAAAGTTCCTTCTCTTCTAATTTTTTTTTGAAGTTGTAAAATTCCATACAAAAGTGCCTCAGCAGATGGTGGGCAACCTGGTATGTAAATATCTACTGGTACAATTTTATCGCAGCCTCTGACTACAGAATAAGAATAATGATAGTAACCTCCACCATTTGCACAGCTTCCCATTGATACAACATATCTTGGTTCAGGCATTTGGTCATAAACCTTTCTTAAAGCTGGAGCCATTTTATTTGTTAATGTTCCAGCGACTATCATTACGTCTGATTGTCTAGGTGAAGCTCTAGGAGCTGCTCCAAATCTTTCTAAGTCATATCTTGGCATAGATGTTTGCATCATTTCAACAGCACAACACGCCAGCCCAAAAGTCATCCAATGAAGTGAACCTGTTCTAGCCCAATTAATTAAATTATCTGAAGAAGTTGTGATGAAACCCTTTTCCGCAAAATCTTTAGCTAAGTCTTTAAATTCTTCAGGTATTTTTTTTTGTTTATCTGACAACGATCCTAGTTTTATTCCCATTCTAAAGCCCCTTTTTTCCATTCATAGATGAAACCAATTGTTAAAACGCCTAAAAAAATCATCATTGACCAAAAACCTAAGTGACCAATAGCTCCGAGAGAAATAGCCCAAGGAAAAAGAAATGCAATTTCTAAGTCAAAAATAATAAATAATATAGCTACTAGATAAAATCTTACGTCGAACTCCATTCTAGAATCATCAAAAGCGTCAAAACCACATTCATAAGCTGATAATTTTTCTGGGTCTGGATTTGATGGAGAAGATAGATAATTAATTACTATAAAACCTATGCTCAAAAATAAGGCTATGAATAAAAAAATTATTATAGATAAGTAATCAGATAAGAAGTTATAAATCATTTTTTTTATCAATATCTACCCTAATACTTTAAAGCTTAGGGATTCTTATATTAACGTTAATAAACTTATAGCATTTAAAACAAAAGTGTACAGAGCAAGATGGTAGCACTTTGGTTGATTATTTAATCAATACCTAATTAGTTATTAGGCTACATGAAAATGATTATCAATTAGTGGCGGGAGTGACCGGGCTCGAACCGGCGACCTCCTGCGTGACAGGCAGGCGCTCTAACCAACTGAGCTACACCCCCACAGAATCAATGGTGGGCGGTAAAGGACTCGAACCTATGACCCTCTCGGTGTAAACGAGATGCTCTACCAACTGAGCTAACCGCCCTATTTAAACAAAAACGAGATATACAGTAAATTATTTATAAAGTAAAAAAGTATTTAAGTTTTAATAAATAGCAGTATTATTGAAAAACTATGATTATAACTTGTAATTGCGGTGAAAAGAAATTTACACTTCCTGACAATTCTATACCTGTTTCTGGCAGAATGGTACAGTGTGGTTATTGTGGTTTAAAATGGAAACAATTTCCTATCGAAACAACTGAAAAAAAAGAGATAATCTTATCGCCTGCTGCGAAACAGATTAAAACAAAACCTATAAGTCCAAGAAATACTATAAGCCAAAAAAAACCGATTAAACCAAAAAAAAAAGCTGCAAAAAAAACAAGAGAAATAAATCTGTATTCTCCAGAATATCTCGCTAAAAAACATGGAATCAAAATAAAAGACTCTGAACCAAAAGTTTCTAAAGGAACTGTTGTTAAAGATAAAGTTTCATTTGGTTTTTATAGTTCAC
>JAOOKL010000032.1 GCA_028408025.1 Candidatus Pelagibacter sp.
CTTGTATATAAGACATAAAGGGTTAATCAAAAAAAACCAGTACTCACAATGGGGGGAAGATAAATTCATTTTTAATTTTTTTAAAAACAAACAAAAAGGCGTTTATCTTGATATCGGATGTTTTCATCCATTTTGGTGGAGCAACACTTGTTTACTTTATCAAAAAGGTTGGGAAGGAATAAATATTGACATTAATTACACTGCAATAGACTTATTTAATATAGCTAGACCTAAAGATATAAATTTATGCACAACCATTGATGAGAACGAAAAAGAATTTAAATTCTTTTTTGATCATGCTTTTAGCCCCTGTAATACTTTAGATGAAACTTTTAAAGATTATTTTAAGAAATCATATTTTGATAGATTTAAAGAGGAAATTTTTGTTAACGACCAAACTAGAATTGTAAAATCAAAATCTACTGAGCAAATATTAAAAATAGCTGAAAAGCACAAAAAAATTGATTTTTTAAATATAGATGTTGAAGGCACTGATTTAAAAATGTTGAAACAATTAATACCTAACAAAGTAATAAGACCCGAACTTATATCAATTGAAACACATCATGTAGATGGTTCAAAATCTGTAGAAGCAGATCAAATAAAGGAGTTTTTATATTCATATAATTATGAAATTTATAAAAGAGCTGGCCCTACAACGCTATTTAATTGCTAATAAGCATTTCTACTTAAAAGAGAATTACTTAAAATATATTGACTTTTTCTAAATTTTATTAGATTGTAATCATGTAACGGGAGAGACCAATTTTTTGGCGCCGAAGGAGCAACTTCCCAGGAAACTCTCAGGCAAAAGGACCGTTAACATAATAACTCTGGAAAGCAGGCTTTGGCCTCACCGAAGGATTAAATCTCTCAGGTAAAAAGACAGATTGGGTTAGTAAAAAAAAAAAAAGAGAGTTATTATGCAAGTACAAAAAACAGCTTTATACAACGTTCATAAAAACCTAGGAGCCAAGTTTGTTCCATTTGCAGGTTATGAGATGCCAATTCAATATAAAGATGGAATTGTAAAAGAACATATCTCTACAAGAACATATGCAGGTTTTTTTGATGTCTCTCATATGGGACAGTTTTTTTTAGAGGGTGATAATACATTAACAGGGGCTTTAGAAAAAATTATACCTGCGGACTTAAACTCTTTAAAAATTAATTGTTCAAAATATTCTTTTTTACTAAATAGTAACGGCGGGATAATTGATGATTTAATTATAACTAAAACTGTTAAAGGATTTAGTATAATTTTAAATGCAGCATGTAAAGAAAATGACATTAAACAGATTTCACAGTTTTTAGGTAAAAATCATAAATATTTTTTAAATAATGATTTATCTTTAATAGCTTTACAAGGACCTAAATCAGTCGAAATATTAGAAAAGCTTATAACCGGTGTTTCTAATTTAAAATTTATGACTGGTAATAACTTTGATTATGATAATGAAAATTTATATATAACAAGATCAGGTTATACAGGAGAGGATGGATTTGAAATTTCTATTTCAAATAAAAAAGTAGAAAAACTTATTAATTTTTTAATTTCAAATGACGTAAAACCAATAGGCTTAGGAGCTAGAGATACACTTAGGTTAGAGGCAGGTCTTTGTTTATATGGACATGACCTTAATGAAAAAATTAATCCAGTAGAAGCGAATTTAAAATGGGCTATTGCAAAAAAAAGAAAGGATATTGGCGGCTTCAATGGTTGGGACAAAATAAAAAGTTTATTAACAAATGGCAGTGAAAAAATAAGGGTAGGAATAAAACCTGAAGGCAAAGTTATTGCTAGAGAAAATACGAAAATCTTTTCAATTGATGGTAAAGAAATAGGTTTTGTTACAAGTGGAACTTTTGGTCCCAGCGTTAATGCACCAGTTGCTATGGGGTACGTAAAATCAAATTTTGCCAAAATTGGAACATCTATAAAACTAGAAGTAAGGGGTAAGAAATATGAGGGTAAAGTTTCTGAGCTTCCATTTTATAAAAAAAGTTATGTTAAATAAAAAGCGAGGTAAAAATGAGTGAAAAAAAATTTTCCAAAAAACACGAGTGGGTCTCTTTAGAAGGTGACCTTGCTACAGTGGGTATAACTAAGCATGCCACTGAATTGCTAGGAGATATAGTTTTTGCAGAAGTACCTGATGCGGGTAAATCAGTTGATAAAGATGGTCAAGCAGCAGTTGTTGAGTCAACTAAAGCCGCAAGCGATGTATATTCCCCTGTCTCTGGCGAAATCACCGAAGGAAACAAAGCGATAGTAGATGATCCAAGCAGCATTAACACAGATCCTGAAGGTACGAGTTGGTTTTTTAAATTAAAGATTAAAGACAAAGGGGAGTTCGACTCTCTAATGTCTAAAGATGAATATGATAAATTTTGCAAGGAGAACCCTAATTAAATGATTGATGATAATTCAAAAGAATTCATTAAAAGACATATAGGTCCTTCAGCAGAGGATCAATTAAAAATGTTAAAGTATGTAGGTTACAACACACTTGATGATTTAATGGTGAATACAGTTCCAGAAAAAATTTTATTAAAAGATGAACTTAAAATTAATGAACCATTGTCAGAAAATGATGCTTTAAAAAAATTAAAATCTATTTCTAAAAAAAATAAAATCTTTAGAAATTTCATTGGAATGGGGTATTACAACTCAATAACTCCTAACGTTATTTTAAGAAATATTCTAGAAAATCCAGGATGGTATACTTCTTATACTCCATACCAGCCCGAGGTAGCTCAGGGACGTCTTGAAATGCTGCTTAATTTTCAACAATCAATCATAGATCTAACAGGAATGGATATTGCAAACGCCTCTTTATTAGATGAAGCAACGGCAACAGCCGAAGCAGTTGGACTGTCACAAAGATTAGATAAAACAAACTCAAAAAAAATATTCATCTCTAATAATTGTAACCCTCAGACTATAGATCTTATCAAGACTAGAACAAATCCATTTGGCTTAGAATTAATTATTGGTGACGAAAACAAAGTTCTTTCAAAAATTAAAGAAGATATTATTTGTGGAGTGTTATCTTACCCTGGAACTTTAGGTGAAATAAAAGATCCTAGTGAAAGTATAAGTCAAATTCATAAGAAAAAAGGGAAAGCTATTTTAGTTTGTGATCTCCTTGCATTAGCCAAATTAAAAACACCTGCTGAGCTCGGTGCTGATATTGCAGTCGGAAGTGCTCAAAGATTCGGTATTCCAATGGGATATGGTGGCCCACACGCAGCTTTTTTTGCTACTAAAGAAGAATTTAAAAGATCAATGCCAGGAAGAATCATAGGTGTTTCAAAAGATCGACACGGGAAAAAAGCTTATAGATTATCTTTACAAACCAGAGAGCAACATATTAGAAGAGACAAAGCCACAAGTAACATCTGTACTGCTCAAGCTTTATTAGCAATAATATCTGCTGCTTTCGCGATTTATCATGGTCCTGAAGGAATACTTAAAATTGCTAATAGAACTTCTAAATTAGCAAAATTATTTGCAGATGAAATCAAAAATGGGGGTTACCAAATTCTATCTGATCATTTTTTTGATACTGTTACAATTAAAACAAATGAAAAAACAAATTCTATTTATCAAGCAGCATTAAATGAAGAAATTAATCTAAGAAAAGTTGATGAAAAAAATTTATCAGTTGCATTCGATGAGGCCAAAAAACTTGATGATGTAAATTTATTATTAAAGATTTTTGGAATTTCTAAAATAATTAAACAAGACGTAAAAGTTGAACTAAATAATCTACCAAAAAATCTTTTAAGATCATCTAAGTATTTGACTCATCCAGTTTTTAACAAATATCACTCGGAAACAGAAATGCTTAGATACTTAAAAAAACTTGAGGATTACGATATTGCTCTCAATAGATCAATGATTGCACTGGGTTCTTGTACGATGAAACTTAATGCAACAGCAGAATTAATGCCTATCACCTGGAAAGAATTTTCTTTACCACATCCTTTTGTGCCCACAAATCAAATGGCAGGTTACAAAATTCTTTTTGACGACTTGATAAATGATCTAAAAGAAATTACAGGATTTGATGCAGTTTCATTACAACCAAATTCTGGAGCACAGGGTGAATATGCTGGCTTAATGACTATAAGAAAATTTCATAAAAATAATAATCAAGAAAATCGAAACATATGCTTGATTCCAAATTCAGCACATGGAACTAACCCAGCTAGTGCTCAAATGTGTGGAATGAAGGTCGTAGTCGTAAATTGCGATGAAGATGGAAATGTTGATATTAATGACCTCAAAACTAAAGCTGAAAAATACTCAAAAGACCTAGCTGCTTTGATGGTTACGTATCCCTCAACACATGGTGTTTTCGAGGAAAAAATAATTGAAATTTGTGAAGTTGTTCATAGTCATGGCGGACAAGTTTATATGGATGGAGCAAATTTAAATGCATTGGTTGGGATTGCGAAACCAGGTAAATTTGGACCAGATGTTTGCCATATTAATTTGCACAAAACATTTTGTATTCCACACGGTGGAGGTGGACCTGGAATGGGTCCAATAGCATGTGCTAAACATTTAGCAGATTTTTTGCCTACACACAGAATTATTAAAGAGTCTGGACCAAAAAATGGAATGGGGGCAGTGTCTGCCGCTCCATGGGGAAGTTCTAGCATACTTCCAATTTCATGGATGTATATAAAAATGATGGGTGCTGAAGGATTAAAAAAAGCATCACAAATTTCAATTTTAAATGCAAATTATATTTCAAAAAAATTATCTAATGATTATAAAGTTTTATACACCGGCAAGAATGGAAATGTTGCTCATGAATGCATAATTGATATCAGACCGATTAAATCTAGTTCAGGAATTTCTGAAGAAGATTTAGCAAAAAGATTAATTGATTTTGGCTATCATGCTCCAACAATGTCGTGGCCAGTTGCAGGCACTATAATGATAGAGCCAACAGAAAGTGAAAATTTAGAGGAAATTGACAAGTTTTGTAATGCATTAATTCAAATTAAAAAAGAGATAAATAAAGTTGAGTCTTCAAAATTTGACAAAGATGATAACCCGTTAAAAAATGCTCCTCACACTTATATAGAATTAGCATCTAATGAATGGAGACATAGTTATACAAGAGAAGAAGCTGCCTTTCCGAATGAGTATGTCAAAAATAATAAATTTTGGGCACCAGTTGCAAGAGTAGACAACGTTTATGGTGATAGAAATCTTGTATGTTCTTGCCCATCGATGGATGAATATAAAGATGAAGCTGCATAATATTTTTTAATGAAAATTGCAGTCATTGGCTCGGGTATCTCAGGTTTATCATCAGCATACTTTTTATCAAAAAAATTTAAGGTCGACTTATTTGAAAAAAATGACCATTTCGGAGGGCATTCTTTTACATATGAAATAAAAGAGGGCGATAAAATTGTTCCAGTCGATTTGGGTTTTATAGTTTTTAACGAGTTAACCTATCCTAACCTAATTAATTTTTTTAAGGAATTAAAAGTACCCTTTGAAAAAAGTAATATGTCCTTTTCCGTTTCTGTCAAAAATACTAATATTGAATACTCTGGTAGTGGATTTAATGGAATATTTGCAAACA
>JAOOKL010000034.1 GCA_028408025.1 Candidatus Pelagibacter sp.
GGTGTCTCCAGCTATTAATTGAACGTTTTTTTCAAATTTTTGTAAAAATTTTTTATTACTTTCTAAAGAATTTAAATTTTCTTTAAGTATATAGTTGTAATAAATGTTCTTTAATGGATTTGAAAATTTTTGGTTTTTTAAAAAACTCGGCTCTATTTCATCCTTTAATTTTTTTTGAGAAGTGCCAAATAAATCTACACCAATATATTTAAATTCATCGCCATGAATTTGATTTAGGTAATCACAAGTGTTTCTAGCAGTTACTCCACAAAAAACACCGATTTCAAGAAAATTTTTTGGTTTATATTTATTTAGTTGATCTAAATAAATATTTCCCCATTTGCCTTTTAAACCAGTTTTTCTCCAATATGATTTATATTTGAGAACCAAAGACTAAGCGAATACTTCGCCCCATGTTCCTTTAGTTGAAGCTTTAGAATATTCTGTTGCACGGCCCTCAAAGAAGTTCATATGCTCTACCCCATTTAACATTGTGTCCAACCACTTTAATGGATTTTCCTTAACATCGTAAATTGGATTTAATCCTAACTGTTCAAGTCTTCTGTTGCCGATAAATCTAATATATTTTTTAACTTCGTCAGCTGTTAATCCTTCTAACGGACCCATTTGAAAAGCTAAATCTATAAACGCGTCTTCGTGTTCTACAATAGTTTTACAAGCATCGTAGATTTCTTTTTTTAATTTATCGTTCCAAATTTGTGGTTCTTCTTTCACAAAATCTTTAAACAATCTAATCATAGAATTACAGTGCAAGGTCTCATCTCTAACTGACCAAGTTACTATTTGACCCATTCCTTTCATCTTATTAAATCTTGGAAAATTTAAAAGTATTGCAAAGCTCGCAAAAAGTTGTAGCCCTTCTGTAAATGCTGAGAATACTGCCATAGTCATCGCAATATTATGTTTTGATTTTACGTCAAAACCTTGCATGTAATCATACTTATCTTTCATTTCTTTGTATTGTAAAAATGCAGAGTATTCAGTTTCAGGCATTCCAATAGTGTCTAACAAATGAGAATAAGCTGCAATATGAACTGTTTCCATTGCAGCAAAAGCTGTCATCATCATTAAAACTTCAGTGGGTTTAAAAACAGTTGTGTAATGCCTTAAGTAACAATTGTTTACTTCAACATCTGCTTGGGTAAAAAATCTAAATATGTGAGTTAAAAGATTTTTTTCTTCCACTGTTAAATTTTTCTGCCAGTCTCTTACGTCATCCCCTAATGGAACTTCTTCTGGTAACCAATGAATTCTTTGTTGTGTTAACCAAGCATCGTAACACCATGGGTATCTGAATGGCTTGTAAACTGGGTTTTCTACCAATAAACCCATTTTCTTTGGTTGAATAATTCCTGGCTTAACTTTTTCTGCTACTGACATGATAAACACTCCTCATAGTTGTTGTCTTTATTATTTGATTCATTCGATTTTGAATAAACATTTTTCGTCACATCTGTTGATGATCCTGCTGCTACATTCTCAGCCCTTTGAATTGATTTTGATCTACAATAATAAAGGCTCTTCAATCCTTTTTTCCAAGCTTGAAAATGAATATCGTGAAGTTCTTTTTTATGTATATCCGCTGGGACAAATACATTAATTGATTGAGCTTGTGAGATATGAGGCGTTCTATCAGCACCTAATTCCACAATCCATCTTTGATCAATTTCAAAAGCAGTTTTGAAAGTATCTTTTTCATCAGCAGTTAAAAAATCCAAATGAGAAACTGATCCTTGATTAGTCGTTATTGTAGACCAAATTTCATCTGTATCTTTGTTGTATTTTTGAAGAACTTTTTTTAAATATTTATTTCTAACATTAAAAGAACCGGACAAAGTTTTATGTGTGTAACTATTTGCGGCTATAGGCTCAATACCTGGGGAAGAGCCTCCACAAATAATTGAGATCGATGCTGTTGGCGCTATTGCAGTCTTGTTAGAAAATCTTTCTTTAATTCCGTATTCAGCTGC
This sequence comes from Candidatus Pelagibacter sp., assembly GCA_028408025.1. Next base: position 1,992 of record JAOOKL010000034.1, read on the forward strand.
GTCAGGACAAGACCCTCTCTCATCGGCTAATGTTTTTGAAGCTGAGTCTACTTTCTCTTGAATATTCTTAAATATTTTTTTGTTCCACACTTTGCTCATAACAGAGCCAAATGGAATATTTTTTTGCTGAAAATAAGAGTGTAAGCCCATAACTCCTAGGCCCACACTTCTTTCTCTCATAGCTGAATATTTTGCGTGAGCAAACTCTTCAGGAGCTCTATTAATAAAATCAGTCATAACGTTATCTAAAAATCTCATAACATCTTCAACAAATTGACTATCATCTTTCCATTGATCGTAAGTATCAATGTTTAAAGATGAAAGACAACAAACTGCTGTTCTTTGTTTGCCGTCATTATCTGTTCCAGTCGGTAACGTGATTTCGCTACATAAATTTGATGTTTTTACTTTTAAACCTGCTAACTTATGGTGCTGAGGTATCTGTCTATTAACTGTATCAATATAAACTATATACGGTTCGCCAGTTTCTATTCTAGCAGTTAGAAGTCTAATCCACAAATTTCTAGCTGGTATAGTAGATTGAACTGTACCATCATAAGGGCTTCTAAGTGCCCATTGGCCATCTGTTTCAACAGCTCTCATAAAATCGTCAGTAACGAGAACACCATGATGTAAGTTTAAAGATCTTCTATTTACGTCCCCGCCAGTTGGTCTTCTCATTTCAATGAATTCCTCGATTTCTGGATGATCAATTTGTAAGTAACATGCAGCTGAACCTCTTCTTAAAGATCCTTGGCTGATTGCTAAAGTTAAAGAGTCCATAACTTTAATAAAGGGTATAATCCCAGAAGTTTTTCCAACTTTACCAATTTTTTCACCAATTGATCTTAGATTGCCCCAGTAACTACCTATGCCGCCTCCCCTTGCAGCTAACCAAACATTTTCCTCCCACAAATTAGTTATTCCCTCAAGGCTGTCGTTTGCTTCATTTAAAAAACAAGAAATAGGTAATCCTCTTTCAGTGCCACCATTTGATAAAACTGGAGTTGCTGGCATAAACCAAAGATTACTAATATAGTTATAAATTCTTTGAGCATGTAAGTTGTCATCAGCATAAACACTTGCTACTCTTGCGAACAAATCTTGAAAACTTTCATTTTGGCCAAGATACCTATCTTGTAAAGTTGCTTTTCCAAAATCAGTTAGATTAGAGTCTCTAGATCTATCTATTTTAATCGTTATGCCTTTTTCATTTTGAAAAAGTTCAGTATCTCCAGATAATGAAAATAGATCAGGTTTTTTAGGACCGTTATTCTTTAGTTCATTTTGGTTTTTATGGCTTATGCTGCCGACAGCTTTCTCTATTGCCAATGATACGTTTTTATTCATTATTTTCCCTATTTTACTCGATTTATTAACAAAACAACTATATGTTGTGTTACAAATATGTTAATATACTATATAACATCAAAATCAATAGAACAATATAAGAACATTTCATTAATTTTGCAAGTGGAAAATTTTGTTAATAAACAATCATCAAGAAAACACTATATTCTTTGATATTAATAATTAATGAAAATCAATCCAAACGGTTTTAGAGAATATGACGCTAGATGGCTATTTGAAAAAGACATCGATATTGAGGGAATCACTAATTTAGGCAAAGGTCTTGGAACCCAAATAATAGGCCATACGAGAAAAAATAATCCAAGAGTAGTAGTTGGTCATGATTATAGATCGTATAGTGAAAAAATTAAAAAAGCTTTAATTGAAGGCTTAATATCGACAGGGTGCAATGTTGAGGATGTTGGTTTATCTCTTTCTCCAATGGTTTACTTCGCGCAATTCAATCTAAATTCAGATGCAATAGCAATGGTAACAGCCAGTCACAATGAAAATGGTTGGACTGGAGTAAAAATGGGTATCAATAAAGGTTTAACACATGCTCCTGAGGAAATGTCTGAGCTTAAAGATATAACTCTTAATAATAAATTCAAGTCAGGTAAGGGTAAGATTAAAAAAATAGATAACTTTAAAGACACATATACTCAAGACTTAATAAAAAAGAATAAAATAAATAAAAAAATTAAAGCTGTAGTAGCTTGTGGAAACGGTACTGCTGGAGTTTTTGCTCCAGATATTTTGAGAGGAATAGGTTGTGAAGTAATAGAATTAGATTGTAAATTAGATTGGTCGTTTCCCAAATACAATCCAAATCCAGAAGATCTTAAAATGCTACATGCTATTTCTAAAGCTGTAAAAGATAATCAAGCTGACGTAGGCTTTGGTTTCGATGGAGATGGGGACAGGTGTGGAGTTATAGACAATCAAGGTAATGAAATATTTTCAGACAAGGTAGGTTTGCTTATAGCTAGAAATCTATCCGAATCCCATAAAAATTCTAAGTTCATTGTAGATGTAAAATCTACAGGTTTATATACAAATGATACTGTTCTTAATGAAAATAAATGTAAAACAATTTATTGGAAGACAGGTCATTCACATATTAAAAGAAAAGTAAATATCGAGAAGGCTCTAGCAGGTTTTGAAAAAAGTGGTCATTTCTTTTTTAACCAACCAATAGGATTTGGTTATGATGATGGTATTAATTCGGCAATACAAATATGCCATCTTTTAGTCAGCGAGAATAAAAAAATGAGTGATATCATTAAAAAATTACCAATCACATACCAAACCCCCACTATGGCACCTTTTTGTAAAGATGAGGAAAAATATAAAGTTGTTGATAATATTGTGAAAGAAGTTCAAGATTTAAAACAAAAAAATACGAAAATAGATGGTCAACACATTACTAATATATTAACTGTAAATGGAATAAGATTTTCTTTAGAAGATGGATCTTGGGGGCTTATAAGAGCTTCGTCTAACAAACCTTCCTTAGTAATTGTAATAGAAAGCGCTACGTCAGATAATAGAAAGAAAAAAATATTTGAATTTATAGATGCTTTGCTACAAAAGACTGGGAAAATCGGTGAGTACGATCAAAAAATTTAAAGTTTAAAATACTCGTATAAAAATCTAGTTCCAATAACGACCAAGAATAAGCCAAAATACTTTGTCATTTTCTTTTTATTTATTCTATGACTGG
>JAOOKL010000033.1 GCA_028408025.1 Candidatus Pelagibacter sp.
GCGAGAATAAAATCTTTATTAAAAAGAGTTAAACCTAATATTGTAAGTGAAGAGGCTACTTATTTAGATCTTAAAATAGATAGAGAGTCTATGAAAGTATTTAGGAAAGAAAAAGAAATTACTTTAGGTCCTAAAGAATATAAATTACTTGATTTTTTAATTAAGCAACCAAAAAGAGTGTATTCAAGAGAGCAGTTGCTAGAACATGTTTGGGGAGATGATATTAACGTGGAGTCTAGAACAGTAGATGTTCATATTACCAGATTAAGACAATCAATAAACATTGAAGGGGCTAAACCTTTAATTAGAACTGTCCGTTCAGCTGGGTATTCTTTAGAAAATTAATTGATAAAACCCTATTAAAAATAAAGGAATTTGTAATCCGAAGTTTGTAAGAATAGCTTTATCTTTTGATAAAAAACCAGCTATCGTCCAACCGACAACTCCAGCACCATGAAACATTATATTTATTGGATACATATTTAAATTAGTTAATAAAATGCCTGTTAAAACTAAAAAAGTGCTTATCCATTTAAGATATTTTTTAATAAACATCTGATCTCTCCTATAATTATATTAGTAATTTAGAATTTATTATAATTTAAACGAGAAAGATACTTTGGTCTTAAAAAATTAACAGCCTTTAAAGGACTTAGACATATTACTAATTAGATCAAAATATAAAGTTTTTCCTGGAGTTAAAGTGGCTCCTAATGGATCTATAACTCCGGTTTTAATATTTGTGTCTTTTGCTACTGCTTTGATTATATCAGGGTTAAATTGAGGTTCAGAAAACACACAGCTTACTTTTTCATGCTCAATTACTTCTCTAATCTCAGATAATTGTTCAGCACCAGGCATCACATCCGTATTAACTGTAAAAGCTCCCAAAACATTTACATCAAATCTTTTTTCAAAATATTGGTAGGCATCATGGAAAACAATAGATTTGAAATCTTTATTTAGCTCAGATTTTACTTTTTTTACAAGCTTGTCTAAATCTTTGTTTGCTTTTTTTAAGTTAGTTTTATATTTAGATGCGTTTTCTTGATCGTTTTCTATTAGATGTTCTGCCATTTCACTTAAAATTACTTTTGCGTTCATTGGATCAAGCCAAATATGTGGATCGTGTTCTCCATGCGCATGTTCGTGATGATCATCATGTTTATCCTCTTTATGACCATGTTCTTTATGATCATCATGTTTATCTTCTTTATGACCATGTTCTTTATGATCATCATGTTTATCTTCTTTATGACCATGTTCTTTATGTTCACCATGTCCGTGATCATCATGGCCTTCGAATATGTTTCTTTCTCTAAATTCCAATTTAGTTAATTTCTTAATCTCCATTAATTCTATTTTTTCAGCTTTCTTTGCTATTGATTTTAATGGTTTTTCTAAAAAACTTTCCAAATCTTCACCAACCCAAAATATTAAGTCAGCATTTTGCAACATTTTTGCGTGAGACGGTTTCATTGCAAATCCGTGTGGTGAAGCATATCCATCTACTATTAAATCTGGTTTACCCACCCCATCCATCAAATAGCTTGCTAATGAATGTATAGGTTTTATTGAAGCAACTACTTTGATGTCAGCTTTTGCTGGCGAAAAAATAATAAATAGAGATAATATTGATAATATAAATGGTAATTTTTTAATGTTTTTCATAATAATAGTATGTTAGCATTGTTATAATATAACACTATGTAATAATATAACATTTTAGAGTCAAGGGATAAAATGAGCTTAAATCAAAATATTTTAGTAAAATTAAAACAAGCAGGTTTTCGTATAAACGGCAAATGGCTCGTTAAAGGAGTATCACTTGAAATCGAAAGAGGTAAAATAGTTACTCTTATTGGTCCGAATGGTTCTGGAAAAAGCACAACCGCTAAAATTGCTTTAGGAATTTATAAAAAAATTGATGGAGAGGTAGAAAAACACACAAATAAAATTGGATATGTTCCTCAAAAAATTTCAATTGATTGGACTCTTCCTCTTAGAGTAAACGATTTCATGGTGCTGACTGAAAATCTTAAAGAAGAGGCTATTAACGAAGCTTTAACTTTAACAGGTGTTACTCATCTTAAAGATAAAAATTTAGGTGATTTATCAGGCGGTGAGTTTCAAAGAGTATTACTCGCAAGAGCTATTTCAAAAAAACCAGAACTTTTAGTGCTTGATGAGCCAGTGCAAGGAGTGGATTTTACTGGCGAAATTGCTTTATACGAACTTATAAAGAAGATTTCAGATGAATTGAATTGTGGAATTCTATTAATTTCACACGACTTACATACAGTAATGAGTGCTACTGATCATGTAGTTTGCCTAAATGGCCATGTCTGTTGCTCAGGCTCTCCAATGGATGTTGCAAAAAATAATGAATATAAAGCTTTATTTGGAGAACAGGCTTCTAAAATATTAACAAGATACAAACACAGTCATGATCATATTCACACAAATGAAGGTGAAATAAAAAAAAATTAAATGTTCGATGATTTTTTTATAAGAGCTTTAGTAGCTGGACTCGGTGTTGCAATCGTAACAGGTCCTCTTGGTTGTTTTGTGATATGGAGACGATTATCATATTTTGGTGATACTCTTGCTCACTCAGCTTTGCTCGGAGTAACACTAGCTTACTCTATGCAGTTTAATATTGCTTTTTCAGTATTTATAATTTCATCTTTAATTGCTCTAATTCTTATTCAACTTCAAAAAAAAACCAATCTACCTGGTGATGCTTTATTAGGACTTTTAGCTCATTCGTCTTTAGCAGTCGGGTTGGTTGTAATTGGTTTTTTAACATTCATAAGGTTTGATATCATGGGTCTATTATTTGGAGATATATTAGCAGTTACAGTTGATGACATATTAATTATTTGGATAGGAGGGCCATTGATATTATTAGTTCTTAAATTGATTTGGAAATCTTTGTTTGCATCAACAGTTAACTATGAATTAGCAGAAGCCGAAGGTTTAAATCCTGATAGGGCGAAAGCTATATTTACAATTTTAATGGCTGGGATTATTGCTATTTCGATAAAAATGGTTGGATTATTATTAATAACAGGAATGTTGATCATACCAGCAGCAATGGCAAGAAATATTTCCACAAGCCCCCAGAGTATGGTTATTTATTCAATGCTTGGCGGCATATTATCTGTGATATTAGGTTTGTTTACTTCATTACAATTTAATACAGCCTCTGGTCCATCGATAATAGCGGCTTCCTTGTTCTTATTCATACTTTCATTATTAAAAATTAAACAATCGATTAAATTGAAAAACTAGTGAAGAATCATTAAAATGATTAAAATGCATAAAGAAAATAATCTTTCCAAAAATCAGCAAATTATATTTGATTTAATAGATAAATCTCCAGAGCCTTTAAAAGCTTACACAATACTTTTCAATGTGCAAAAGAAAGGTATAAAAGCCCCTCCGCAAGTCTATCGAGCACTAGATAAATTAGTTGAAAGAGGAAAAATTCATAAAATTGAGAGTAAAAATGCTTTTGTTGCTTGTAGAAATTCAGATTGTGAAATTTCAAAAGCTACAGCGTTTTCAATTTGTGAAAACTGTGAAATGGTTGATGAAATAAGTGATGCTAAACTTTCAAAATATTTATTAAGTTTAAATCATAAAAAAAGAGGCATGAAATTTAAAAGATTTAATTTAGAGTTTTTTGGAATATGCAAAAATTGCAAATAACTTAGCCAGCTGATTTTACTTTCTTTTCAATAAATTCTGGTACACCATCTTCCTTGTCGAGAACATCTTCTTTTTGATTTTTAGGCTGAAAAGCGTATAGAACATGTAATTTGCAATATGGAAAATCACTCTCCGGCTTTCTACCGCAAAAGTAAAATTTCTCCTCATTAGGATGTCCTATAGGCCACTTGCACGTCTCTTCTGTTAATTCTTCTAATGACTTTGGATTTTCAGGCTCGAAATTTTTATCAAGTAAAATTGATTGAAATTTTGCCTTTCGAGACATCGGTGCAGGAGAACGTTTTGCAATTTGTCTATTTTCTTTAGATTTTGGTGAATTTGAGTTCTTAGATGGAGCTCTTGCCTCAAGATTTAATCTATGAGCTTTACCAATTACTGCGTTTCTTGTTGTATCGCCAAGCGCTTCTGCTATTTGACTGGCAGTATGACCTTTAGACCAAAGCTCTTTTAATTTTTCAACTTTCTCGCTAGTCCAACTCATAGTATACTTTAGCTATATTTAGTATTTTAAATATGACTAAAACATTATGTTGTAGATTAAAACATTAAAGCGAAATTAACCTGTTAATAGGATTAGTTTTGCACAGTTTTTTTAAATGAAGAGTTATAAGACTATCAATGGTTGAAAAAATTAAAAAATATAAATTTGGAGTAAGAAGATTTGGCTTAGTTAACTGGGTCGGAGCTTGGACTTTATATCAAAAAGAAGTTCTCAGATTTTTAAATGTTTGGGCTCAAACCATTTTTTCTCCATTAGTTTCCTCTTTGCTTTTTTTGATGGTGCTCTCCCTAGCTATTGGTAATGAAAGAGGAGAAGTTTTAGGGGTTCCTTTTATTACTTTTTTAGCCCCGGGTTTAATTGCAATGCAAGTCATTCAACAGGCATTTTCTCATTCTTCATCGTCATTTATGATTAGCAAAATACAAGGCAATATAGTTGATCTGCTTTATGCGCCACTATCTGCAACTGAAGTAACGATTTCAGTTTCTTTAGCTGCAGTCACAAGAAGTTTTATGATAGCAGGGGTCTCTATATTGACTTTTTATTTCATTGTTGATTTGCATATTAAAGATTTTTTTACTCTGATTTTGTTTACCTTTTTATCGTCTTTTATCTTAGGTAATGTAGGAATTATCGCTGGACTGTGGGCAGAAAAATTCGATCATATGGCAACAGTGACAAATTTTGTAATTATTCCTTTGTCTTTTTTATCAGGTACATTTTATTCAATTGATAGACTACCAGGTATTTTGCAAACTATAAGTAAAGCAAATCCTTTCTTTTATATGATTGATGGAATTAGATACAGTTTTATTGGTAGTTCAGATGGGTCTATAAAATTTGGAATT
>JAOOKL010000035.1 GCA_028408025.1 Candidatus Pelagibacter sp.
GTAGGTGATTCAGGTGCTGACCATACATACAGTTTAGCAACTGGCCTAGGAACATTCAGTGTTGCAAACAACGGTGACGCTGCAAACGCAGTTGACGATATTACTCCAACAGCATTTGAAGAAGCAAACGGATCAGGTTCTGGATCGTACACAGTGGACTTAGGTTCAGGTATGGACGGATCAATGAGTATTGCTTATGCAAATGGAGACATTGCTGGAACAGGTATCTCAGTGAAGTATTCTTACTACCCACAACTTGATGGTACAACGAATAATGAAAAAGCTGCTTCAGGAGATCAAGGATCATCAGTTGGTTCTGCAGAGTCAATTAACGTTGGAATTCCTCTAGCAGGAGTACCAGGTATTGGTTCAACACCTCTTGGCGGTGCGAAAATTACATTGGGTTACGAAAATACTGACTCATTAGTAACTGACGCTCAAGCAAAAGAAGGTGGTACAGTAGCAGTAGTAATGCCATTAGGTGCATTTAAAATTGGTTACCAAAAGAAAGGTTACCAAGCAGCTGGAACAGGTACTGGTGAAGCTCAAGATGTTTTCTACAAGGATGATATCTTAGGTATAGCATACGCTGTAAACGATGAAATGGCTGTTTCTTACAACATTATCGAATCTGACAAACACTTACACACGTCAGGTGAAGTAGAACAAGAAACTAAAGCTATTAACGTAGCTTACACTATAGGTGGTTTAACTCTTGGTTTCCAAGATGCTAAAACTAAAAACAGTGGTTATTCTACAGGTACAGATAACGATACAAGAACAATTAGTATTAAAACAGCGTTTTAATAGTTAATTCTTTTTTTAAAAAAGCCGGCTAATTATAGCCGGCTTTTTTTTTACTTCAGACAAAATTGCGAAGGAGTTACATTTAGTAATCTTTAATTTATTTAGATTTTTTAACCTAATACCACCCAATGGAATTAGGTTTTTTTTAAATGCTAGTTTAAAAAGATTAAATCTTACAACTCCAAAATAGTCAGGTTTACTGGCATATGACGTTTTAAAAAGTCTCGAAAATAAAATCTTTTTACAGCCCTGTAAAGTTTTAACATTAAGTTCTTTAAAGTTATGTGCAGATCCAATAATTTTTAATTTGGAACTTTTTAATCTATTAATACTAAGATCTTTATTAAATGCAGAAATATAAATCCCATCAGCTTTTAATTTAAAAGCTAATTTAAGGTTATTTGAAATATAAAAATCTATTTTTTTTTCTTTACATAATCTCCTAAACTGGCTGAGTTTATGTATATTTTCATTTTTTTTTTTACATCTATAAACAATATTGATTTTGTTAGTCTTTTTTTTATTACTTAAATTGATATCTTTGATATTTTCTATTATAAAAAAATATTCTTTTTTTAAGGCAAACATATGAGCATCATAGTTGATAGATTTAATAAAATAAAATCTAATATTGCAAAAATTGATAAGACAAATTCTAGTAAAATAGTAGCGGTGAGCAAGACTTTTTCTTTAGAACATATTATGCCCTTGATCAATTTTGGCCACGTTCACTATGGAGAAAATAAAGTACAGGAAGCAGATGCTAAATGGTCTCAAATTAAAAAAAATAAAAGTGATCTTAAGTTGCATATGGTAGGAAAACTTCAAAGCAATAAAGCTAAAAAGGCTGTAGAGATATTTGATTATATTCATTCTTTAGACAGCCAAAAATTAGCCGATACTCTTTCAAAATGTCAAAATGCAATTAATAAATCAATTAATTATTTTATTCAGGTAAATATAGGTAATGAGAAACAAAAATCAGGTATCCCTTATAATGAGGTAGACCAGTTTTATAGTTATTGTGTTAAAGAAAAAAAAATGAATATTCTAGGTTTAATGATTATTCCCCCCAATGATGATAAAACAAAAGCATATTTTCAAAGTATATCTGAATTAAATTTATCTTTAGGTTTAAAGGAATTAAGTATGGGTATGTCTGCAGATTATATGGATGCTATTAAATTTAGAGCAACTTATCTTAGAATAGGAAGCTTAATATTTGGTGAAAGAACTTAATTTATTTTAATAATAGTTCTTTGATTAATTTGTTTAATAATTTTTCTTAAATCTCTTTTATTTATAGCAATACATCCTTTTGTAAATTTATAATTCTTTGTAGCTATGTGAATGAATATAGCACTACCTTTATTTTTAACTATAGGATTTAAATTGTAATTTAGTACTAAAATTATGTCATAAATATTATCTTCTCTGTATAGCTTTTCAGCACTATAACTAAAAGGAAATCTAATTAATTTGTTATAGTCTTTTGATTCTGGATCATCACACCAGCCCATGTTCTTTTTGATAACATATTTTGGTATTTTGCTAGCTAAGTAAGATACTCGATCTTTTCTATAAAGAATAAATTTAACTTTATACTTCCCTTTTGGTGTTATTTTATCACCTTCTTTTAATTTTTTTCCAATTCCTCTTTTACCAACAACACATTTTACCTTATAATAATCACTAGAGAGAAATTTATTGTTTATATTAATATGCATACAATTAAAGTTTTAGCATTTGGATCAAAAAACTTTAACACTTCGCTCGAAGAACTTAAAGATTATTTAAACTTCGAATTAACAACAATAAATGATGGTATAGAAAATATAGAATTTGCAAAATACGATATACTATTAGTACATGAAGATTACATAAGTAATTTAGATCAACTTAAAAAGGAATTTTTAAAAAAAATTGATCAATTAAAAATTCTAGCTACTCATTCCTTAGCCCATTCATCAAATATTTTTTCAGATAAATTATCTCTACCAATTTATATTAAAGATTTAAAACAAATAATTGAAAATATAATGATTAAAAAAAGTTTTAATATAAATTCTTCTATTAAAATTAAAAGCTATATTTTGGATAAAAATGAAAAAAAATTAACAAAAAATAATAAATTTATTTTATTAACGGAAAAAGAAATTCAACTTTTAGAATTATTATTAAAAAATTCAAGTCCTTTAAGTAAAAATAAAATTCTAGAACATGTTTGGAAGTATTCTTCTGAGGCAGATACACATACAGTTGAAACTCATATTTACAGGCTAAGAAAAAAAGTTAAATCAAACTTTTTAGATGAAAAATTTATTTTAAACAAAAAAAATGGTTATTTACTATGAAAAAAAGAAATAAATTTGCAATGGAGCTTTTTTCAAAAAAGTATCGTAAACGAGTTGTTAAGCCAAAAAAAGGAAAAGGTAGTTTTAAACGTTTAAAAAATAAATTTAAAGCCTTGCACCAATAATTTGAATTATTTTAGAGGACATTTCGGTACCAGTTTCTAAGCTCTCTTTTAAAGATTTACCGTTTACAAATCCATGAAGAAAACCTCCTGCAAATAAATCTCCTGCTCCGGTTAAATCTTTTATTTGAAGATTTTTTCTAGCGGTGCATTCTATAACCTCTTTACCACTTATTGCTAAAGCTCCTTTTTTTCCACGTGTGATAATAATCAATTTTTTAATTTCTTTCGCAAAATTAATTACATCATTAAAGTTTTTTACATTAATTAAGGACATAATTTCTTGTTCATTTGCAAAAGTTATATCCAGTTTATTTTTTACTAAATCTAAAAAATTAGATTTGTGTCTTTCAACACAAAATAAATCAGACAATGTCATTGCTACTTTTTTTGAATTTTGAATTGCTTTTTCAAAAGCTTTCTTTGGTTCTCCCTCATCCCAAAGATAACCTTCAAGAAATAAAATTTCACTTTTTTTAATAGCGTTGATGTTTATGTCATTTTCACTAATTTTTCCTGCAGTTCCCAAAAAAGTAACCATAGTTCTTTCGGAGTCAGGAGTTATCAATATTAAACAAGTACCTGTTGGAATTGTTTCCTTTTTTTTAGAATAAAAATATTTGACATTTTCTTTTTTTAATCCCTCTTCGTACTTAGCGCCAAGTTCATCATCACTCACTTTGCCTATAAAACCAGCTTCACTTCCTAACTGTGATAGACCGACTATAGAATTAGCTACAGACCCGCCAGATACTGTGTCTTCAACTTGTAGATTTGATAGTAATTTTTTAAATTCAATTTCGTCTACAAGTTTCATTGTGCTCTTAGTTAATTTGTTATCATTTAAAAAGTTTTCTTCAACTTTACAAATTACATCAACTATAGCGTTTCCTATGCCTATGACTTTCATTTAACGATTATGCTTTTTTTGTTTTAATTGGTTTTTTTCTATTTGGATAACAGCTTTTACAAATTTTACAAGTTGTTCCATAACAATCTCTTGCTTTACAATATTCTCTTCCATACCAGATTATTTGTAAATGAAGCTTATTCCAGTATTTTTTTGGAAAAATCTCTTTTAAATCTTTTTCTGTTTGTACAACACTATTTCCATTTGTTAAGCCCCATCTTTGAGCAAGCCTATGAATATGAGTGTCTACTGGAAAAGCTGGAAATCCAAATCCTTGAGACATCACAACGCTAGCCGTCTTATGGCCAACTCCAGGCAGCTGTTCTAATTCTTCATAAGTCTTGGGAACTTTACTTTTGTATTTTTCAACTAAAGTTTTTGATAGATAGAATATACTCTTTGCTTT
>JAOOKL010000037.1 GCA_028408025.1 Candidatus Pelagibacter sp.
GCAAACTGGCAATTTAATTAAAAATTTGAAACCAAAAAAATTAGATTTACCCGAATATTTTACATTACAGAGAAATGGCGGCATCAAAACTATTATTTCTTTCGAGGGTAAAAGAATAGCTTTAATATCTTCAAATGAAAAAGATTGTTTTTTCGCTTCATTGATTTTGATTGAAAATAAGCAAGAACTGTTTAGAACCCAATGTTTACCTGAATTGGCAAAAAATAATGATTTTAATGGTCTTGGTAGTTCAAATATACATTTGAATAATAAGATATTATTCAGTCTGGGAACACCAGAAAAACACGCAAGTAAAAATAGCTCATTAGCACAAGATAATTTATCTAAATTTGGAAAAATATTAGAGGTCGACAAGCAAGAGCTTAAAGATGCTATAGTCAATAAATCAAAACTTGATATTGGCGTGTTTTCTCAAGGACACAGAGTTCCGCAAGGATTAACTATTTTAAATGAAAAAATATTCAATGTTGAACATGGCCCTAAAGGTGGGGATGAACTTAATTTAGTAATCAAAGGAAAAAATTATGGGTGGCCTAAAGTATCTTATGGTACAAATTATTTAAAAGATAATGGCGGCGACGGAACATCTTATAAGATTAATCATAAAAAAAATGGCTTTGAAGAACCTTTATTTGCCTTTGTGCCATCAGTTGGAATATCTAGTTTAAACACGTGTCCAAGTGTATTAAACAATTATTATAAAAAACCATGTCTTTTAGCACTCTCTTTATACGGTAACAATTTAAGAAAAGGTTATTCATTGATTATTTTTCTTTTAAACGAAGAACTTAATAAAGTTAATTCAATTGAAAAAATATCTTTTGTAGATCTTGTTCTTAGACATTTTGTTACTGATGAAAAAAATAGACTTTTTGAAGACAAAAAAGGAAACATCTATGTTTCTGCGGATAAAAAAGGTATCTACAGGATTAGTTTTAAAAATTTTAGATAGTTTATTAATCTTATTCCCAATCAAATTTTGGAAAAGTATCAAATACTTGTAAGACTTTTTCTGACCATTTATTGCAAACTTTTGAGTAATCTTCATCACTTGTATTTAAACATTTAAGATATGAGATTTTTGGTTTATCTTTTTTGTATACAGCGATATCTATAGGAGGACCAACTGTTAAGTCACTTTTTAAAGTTGAGTCCATTGAAATAAGCGCACATCTAGATGCATCTCCTATTGAAACGCTAGGGGTAATAACTCTATCTAAAATTGGTTTCCCATATTTAACTTCGCCTATAACTAAATAAGGCTTACTATCTGCTGGCCTTATATAGTTACCTTGAGGATAAATCATATATAATTCTAAATCCTGACCTCGTATTTGTCCTCCAACAATAAATGTTGATCCCAAAACAAGGCTATCGGTATTAATACCATCAGGTGAAGAATGTTTAGTATTTAATTTACCTATATAGGAAGCTATCTGCTCAAAATCTTTACACGTATTAAAATTTATAAGGGCACTTTTATCTTTAATATCTTTTTCAATAGATTTAAATACAGCTTGAGAGGTCGCAAGATTTCCTGATGTTACAACTATAATAGTTCTATCTCCTACGTCATAAGTAAGCATTTTGGAATAAATATTAACGTTATCTAGGCCTGCATTAGTTCGAGAGTCTGAAGCTAAAACCACTCCTTGATTAGTTTTAATGCCAACACAATAAGTCATAATGAATTCTTATTTAAAAAAAAACTTTTTTTCAATTCTTAATTAGCATATCTACTATCTGATTTGTGCAATTGTTAAAGAAAGAAAAACAATAAAGATTATGAAATGGTAGATTTTTGGAAAAAATATGAGTCTAAAAAGACATTTGACGAATATCTGACCTCTGAGCATAAACTGCGAAGACAAGCAATAATAATTTCTCATATCTTGGAAAAACACGGAATTAAAAGATTAAATGAGATAGAAAAAAACTGTGCAAGTACAATAAGTGCGAGAGGTATAAATTTTAGAGTTTATTCCTCGGGAAAAAAACTTCATGAAAAAAAATGGCCCTTAGATATTATACCGAGAATAATAGTTAAAAAGGATTGGTCAAAAGTATCAAAAGGATTGTTACAAAGAGTTAAGGCATTAAATCTTTTCATCGACGATGTGTATAATGATAGAAAAATATTTAAAGATAATATAATTCCTGAAGAATTAGTATTTAATTCACCTTTTTATTTAAGGGAATGTTATGGGTTCTCACCAAAATATAAAGCTTGGTCAAATATTTCTGGTGTAGATTTAATAAGAAACATTGATGGAGAATTTTTAGTTTTAGAGGACAATTTAAGAGTTCCTTCAGGTGTCTCTTACATGCTCGAAAATAGAATGGTAATGAGAGATGTATTTCCAGAACTTTTTACTAAATATAAAGTTGCATCTGTTCACCAATATCCCAACAAATTATATCATTGTATGCTCGAAGTAGTCCCACGAAAAACTAAAAATCCTCATATGTGTGTGTTGACACCTGGAAGATATAATTCTGCTTATTTTGAACATAGATTTCTAGCTGAGCAAATGGGAATAGCTTTAGTTGAAGGAAAGGATTTATTTGTTGAAAAAGATTTTGTCTATATGAAAACCGTGAAAGGTCCTTTGAAAGTGGATTGTATATATAGAAGAATAGATGATAATTTTTTGGATCCTAAAGTCTTTTACAAACATTCAGTTTTAGGAGTCCCAGGTTTATTTAAGTGCTGGAGAAAAGGAAATGTTGGTATAATTAATGCGCCTGGTACTGGGATAGCTGATGATAAAGCAATTTATTCTTATGTCGATAAAATGATTAAATTTTACTTGGATGAAGAACCTAAGCTTAAACAAGTTCAAACTTTTTTATGTAGAAAAAAAATTCACAAAGATCATGTCATAGAAAATATTTCTAAACTCGTGGTTAAACCAACAAATGGATCTGGTGGCAATGGTATATTAATAGGTCCACAAGCATCAAAAGAGGAAAGAGAAAAAATGATTAATAAAATTAAATCTAAACCCGATGACTATATTGCCCAGCCTCTGGAAATCCTTTCAACAACGCCAACTATTTCTGAGGATGGGATACAGCCTAGACATTTAGATTTAAGGCCTTTTGTTCTTACTGGTAAAAAATCTTGGGTTACCACTGGTGGATTAACACGAGTAGCACTTAAAAAAGGCAGCACAATTGTTAACAGCTCTCAAGGAGGTGGTTCTAAAGATACTTTAGTTATAGAGAAATAAAAACTAGTTTATAATCAATAGTTTTTGAAATAGTTACTTACTTATTCTTCAATTTATCCAAAAATTTACACATTACATGATAAATATCTTGAAATAGATTTTAACAAATGCTTTATTTAATAATTATATGACGTCATCTAAAAGCTTTGTAAAATTTGATAAAGTTGACAAAAGTTACGACGGAAAGAATTTAGTCGTTAAAGACCTTAATCTAGATATAAATGAAGGTGAATTTATTACAATGCTTGGTCCCTCAGGCTCTGGAAAAACTACTTGCTTGATGATGTTGGCTGGATTTGAGACACCAACTAATGGAGAAATTTATCTAGACTCAAAACCTATTTCAAGAATCCCTCCTCATAAAAGAGGTATTGGAATGGTTTTTCAAAATTATGCTTTATTTCCACATTTGACAGTTTATGAAAACTTAGCATTTCCATTAAAAGTTAGAAAACTATCTAGAGATGAAATTGATAAAAAAATTGATAAAGCATTATCTATGGTATCCTTGACCGGATTTGAAAAAAGGATGCCTAATCAATTATCAGGAGGACAACAACAAAGAGTTGCTGTAGCTAGATCATTAGTATTTGACCCCCAATTGGTTTTAATGGACGAACCGTTAGGAGCTTTAGATAAAAATTTAAGAGAAAGTATGCAATATGAAATTAAACATATTCATGAAAACATTGGAGTGACCGTAGTGTATGTAACACATGATCAAAGTGAAGCTTTAACAATGTCAACGAGAATTGCAGTTTTTAATGAAGGTAAGGTTCAACAACTATCGAATCCTGATAAACTATATGAAGAGCCGGTAAATTCATTTGTTGCTGAGTTTATAGGAGAAACAAACACATTTTCTGGCGAGGTTACAGATATATCTGGTGAAAAATGTAAAGTTAAGTTGGAAACTGGAGCAGAAATAATTTCAAATCCCATCAGAGTAAAATCTAAAGGAGAGAAAACAAAAGTTTCTTTAAGACCTGAAAGAGCTATCATTGATCCAGAGGAGAAAATGGATAATAAATACAAAGGAAAAATAGAAGAAATCATTTATCATGGGGATCACGCTAGAGTAAGATTGAATTTATTGGGAAATAAAGAATTCATTTTAAAAGTACCTAACAGTTCTGCAAGAATG
>JAOOKL010000036.1 GCA_028408025.1 Candidatus Pelagibacter sp.
TTTGAAATTAGAAATATTCATATCAAAACAATATATATTAGCCTCTTTAAAATATTTTTTTAAATGCTGCAGCTGAAGCTCCAGCGTAAGAACCTATCTCAAGAATATTAATTTTTTTGTTTTTTAAGAATTCTAACTTTTTTGAATAATACTTTGAAAAACCGTGACCTTTATCTTTTGTTAGACTAAATATATCTGCCTTATCACTTCCATAATGATGAAACAATTGATCAAGATTATCAATTTCTACTCCATCGTTATCGATGTTCAATTTATTTTTTACTTTATATAGAATTTTTCTTTTAAATAAACTAAAGAAGTTCAATTATCTTGAATAGTATTCAATTACCAGACTTGGTTCCATAATCACTGGGTAAGGAACTTCAGAAAATTTTGGTTTTCTGACAAGTTTTGCTGTTTTATTTTTATCATCGAGTTGAATGTACTCTGGCACATCTCTTTCTTTGCTTTGCAATGATCCCTCGATAAAAGTTAATTTTTTGGATTTTTCTCTTATTTCAATTAAATCAGTGTCTTTAACTAGATAACTAGAAATATTTACTCTTTTTTTATTAACTCTTATATGCCCATGATTTATCATTTGCCTAGCAGAAAAAACTGTTGTTGCAAATTTAGCCCTATAAATAACTGTATCTAGTCTGCTTTCAAGTAATGCAATTAAGTTTTCTGTTGTATCACCTTTTTTAGCAAGAGCTTTTCGGTATATGTTTCTAAATTGTCTTTCGTTTATATTTCCATAGTAGGCTTTTAATTTTTGTTTTGCTTGTAACTGAGTTCCATAATCAGTTGGCTTACCTTTTTTATTTTGACCGTGTTGACCTGGAGGATAAGCTCTGGAGTTAAATGGACTTTTTGGCCTTCCCCAAAGATTGACTTTTAATCTTCTGTCAACTTTGTGTTTTGATTTTAATCTTTTTGTCATATTTAAGTGATCAGTGTTTATAAGATTTAGTAGGCAAATGTCAATTATGGTTAATATTTTTTTTCACTTAAAGCGCTAATAATACTCGCAAAAATCCTCAGTTCTTTATCACTTGGCTCCAATCTATAAATAAGATTATTGATATTAAGCAACATTGATTGTTTTTTTTCCAACGGAATGAAAAAATCTTTGTTTTCAAGCAATTTTATGAGATAGGCCAATAATGCAGAAATTTGCCCTTTAGAGGAGACATTTAATTTCTTTGTATCTTTTTTGAATTTACTTAAGTTCAAAATTTTAAAAATTTCATAGCATATCAATGTTAATGAGTGGGATAAATTTAAAGATTTGAAACTTTTTGAGGTTGGAATTTCTAATATATAATTAGAAAACGACAAATCATTATTAGATAAACCGGAAGCTTCAGGTCCAAACATAAAACCAATTTTTTTATTTTTGTTTAATTTAATTAATTTATCCAAATGTTTCATCGATATGTGTTTTTTATTGATGTCTCTTCTCCGAGCACTTAATGATACAATAATATTAAATTTATCAATGGCTTTTTCAATTTTGTTAAAAATTTTTGTTTTTTTAATAATATCATATGCTCCGACTGATGTTGCTTTAACTTTAGGATTTGGAAATGGATTCTTTGGAGAAACTATTAATAGTTTTGAAAAACCAAAGTTTTTAATTGAGCGAGCACATGCACCAATATTTTCACTTAATTGTGGTTTAATTAAAATGAAACCAAAATTATTTTTCATTTAAATTGGCTGGAGCTTTTTCTTTATAAAGTTTATAATCTAAACTATCGATTAAAGCTTTGAAAGAAGCTTCGATTATATTCGGTGATACTCCCACTGTGAACCAACTTATACCTGTTTTATCTGTGCTTTCAATCAATACTCTAGTAGTTGCTTCTGTACCAGTATTTAAAATTCTTACTTTATAGTCAAGAAGCTTTAAATCTGAAAAAAAATTATAATATTTTTCAACTTTTTTGAAATTTGATCTTATAGCGTTATCTAATGCATTCACTGGACCATTTCCTTCTCCATCGCAACTAATTTCTTTTCCATCAATTAGAAAAACTACGTTTGCCTTTGTTAATATCTCATCTGATTTTGAAACATTAACATTATAACTTTTAACTTTAAGATATTCAGGTATTTTGCCAAGCAATCTATTTGCTAATAATTCAAAGGAAGCATCTGCACCATCATAAGAATAACCGCTGAATTCTCTATCCTTTACTTCATCTAAAATTCTTTGAACTTTAGAGTCTTGTGAATCAATTTTTATTCCATATTTTTCAAGTCTGGATAATATATTTGATCTACCTGACTGATTAGAAATAATAATATTTCTGTGATTTCCTATCAATTTTGGATCAACATGTTCATATGTTTTAGGATCTTTTTTAACAGCTGAAACATGTAATCCACCTTTATGAGAGAAAGCTGAAGCTCCAACATAAGCCATATTTTTATTTGGCTTCCTATTAAGTATTTCATCTAAAAGTCTTGAACACTCTGTTAAAGACGAAAGTTTTTCCTTTTTAATGTTAATTTCAAATTTATCACTAAATGATTTTTTAAGACATAGAGTTGGAATAATTGACATTAGGTTTGCGTTTCCACACCTTTCGCCGAGACCATTTATTGTTCCTTGAATCTGTCTTGCTCCAGACTCAACTGCTGCTAAAGAATTTGCAACTGCATTTTCAGTGTCATTGTGTGCGTGTATTCCAAGATTTTTCCCCGGCACTACTTTAGATACTTTTGATACGATCTCTCTAATCTCATGTGGTAGCGTTCCTCCATTTGTGTCACATAAAACCACCCATCTTGCACCATTGTTATATGCTTCTTTTAGACAATTAATTGCATAGTCTGGGTTAGCCTTATACCCATCAAAAAAGTGCTCGGCATCAAAGAGAAATTCTTTTTTGTTTTTTTTAAAATGTTTAGCAGTCTCACGTATATTTTCTAAATTTTCCTCATTTTTAATTCCTAAAGCGACTTTAACGTGAAAATCCCATGATTTTCCAACAACACATACGGCTGGAGTATTCGCGTTAATTAATGAAGCTAACCCTGGATCGTTATCAGCGCTTCTTCCAGTTTTTTTTGTCATTCCAAAAGCAGTAAACAAAGTATTCGACATTTTTGGTGGGCTAGAAAAAAATTTAGTATCAACAGGATTAGCTCCTGGCCAACCGCCTTCTACATAATCAATTCCTATATCTGATAGAACTTTTGCTAACTTATTTTTGTCCTCTATTGAAAAATCCACACCCTCTGTTTGGGCTCCATCTCGCAAAGTTGTATCAAAAATGTATATTTTTTCTTTGGTCATTTTATTTTCCAAATGGTCTTTCCTTTTTGATCTTCAATTAAAATTCCTTTTGAAGACAGTTCCTCTCTTATCTTGTCAGCTAAAGAAAAATTGCCATTTTTCTTAGCTTTGTTTCTTTCGTCTATTTTTTCTAATATATAATTTTCAGATATACTAATATTTCTTTTTTTGAAACTTTCCCACTCATTTTTATTGATATTAAATAGTCCTAGAAGTCTACAAGCTTGATTAAATCTCTTTTTTTTTTCATCATTTCCTTTATTAGCTTCATTGTATAATTCATGAATCTTAGCTATAAAACCGGGTGTATTTAGATCGTCCAATAGAACCTCATCTACTTTTTTAATTTTTCCTTTTTCCTCTGAGTAAAGATTATACCATTTATCTAATACTCCTTTTTGATTAATTAAAAGCTCATCATTCCAATCTAATGGTTGACTGTAATGAGCGCTTAAAAGAGCTAATCTAACTACTTGCCCAGAATATTTTTTTACGGCGTCTGAGATAGTAATTATATTTCCTAATGATTTAGACATCTTTTCTTTATTTATTGTAACAAAACCATTATGAACCCAATAATTAGCAAAGTTTTTAGTGTTATTATTTGAGCAGGATTGAGCAATCTCATTTTCATGGTGAGGAAAAATTAAATCTAATCCCCCACCATGGATATCAAAATTTTTACCTAAATATTTTTCACTCATTACTGAACACTCTAGATGCCACCCTGGTCTACCTTTTCCCCACGGTGAATCCCATCCCGGCTCTTGATCTTTTGAAGGTTTCCATAAAACAAAATCTATAGGATTTTTTTTTAAATCTGAAACTTCAATTCTATTACCTGCTTTTAGCTCATCCAAATTTTTATTTGATAGTTTTCCATATTCTTTAAATTTATTGACTAAAAAATAAACGTGCCCATGATTTTCATAAGCAAATCCTTTTGAAATTAATGATTGTGACATTTCAATCATCTCTTTTACATGATCCGTAGCCTTTGGTTCTACAGTAGGTTTTAAACAATTCAGACTTTTACAATTTTCATGAAATATTTTTGTAATTTCATTAGTTATTTGTTTGATATCTTTTTTATATTTTTTTGATGCTTCAATTATTTTATCATCTATATCGGTTATATTTCTTACATAGCTAACATTTGGTCCGTAGACAGCTTTAAGTATTCTAAATAATAAATCA
>JAOOKL010000038.1 GCA_028408025.1 Candidatus Pelagibacter sp.
ATATTGTTGATGACGAGGCTTTAATTGATGCTCTTAATAGAAGAAAAGTTTATGCTGTTGGTTTAGATGTATATAAAGGTGAACCAAACTTAAATCCTGGTTATTTAAAACACAAAAGTGCTTTTATTCTTGCTCATTTAGGAAGCGCTACAAAACAAACACGAACAGCCATGGCTAATTTAGCTATAGATAATCTTGAGGATTTTTTTAATTCTGGAAATTGTAAAAATAAAGTAAATTAAGATCTTTTATTCTACCCAAAGTTGTAAACGTCAAAAAATTCTTAAATTATTTCAAGACTCTCTAATATTTATATGTTTAAATATTTCTAATTATTAATAATTAAGGGGGACATATGTCAAAAAAAACGATCAAAGGAGTTAAAACTCCTTCAAGACGTAAGTTCTTTAAAGCAGCTGCAGTAACAGGTGCAGCAGCGGCAGCAACAGTTGCAATGCCAAACATTGCATTCGGTGCTCCGAAAACTTTAAAGATGCAAGCAGCTTGGCCTTCAGGAGCGAATATATTCTTCGAAATGGCTGGCGACTATGCAAAAATGGTTAGCGACATGTCAGGAGGCCAATTAAAAATTGACCTTCAACCAGTTGGTTCAGTTGTAAAAACTGGAGAAATTGGTCAAGCAGTAAGTTCTGGAGTTCTAGATATGGGACACTGGGTAACTGCTTACTGGTATGGTAAAAATGCTGCCGCTTCATTATTTGGAACAGGTCCGTCATACGGAATGTCATCTCAAGAAGTTATGGGATGGATGGAGTATGGTGGAGGTAGAAAACTATATGACGAAACACTTGCAAAAGTTGGTTTCGATTATATTGGTTTCTTCCATATGCCGATGCCAGCTCAGCCTTTTGGTTGGTTCAAAAAGAACGTAACTAAAGTGTCTGATGTAAAAGGAATGAAGTACAGAACAGTTGGTTTAGCGACTAACGTATTAACAGCAATGGGAATGGTAGTTAGACAATTACCAGGTGGTGAAATTCAACCTGCTATGAAAACAGGATTAATTGAAGCTGCTGAGTTTAACAACCCGACTTCAGACTCTCAATTTGGTATGCAAGATGTTTCTAAGCATTATCACTTAGGAAGCTTCCACCAATCACAAGAGATGTTTGAAATTCCAGTTAATAAGAAAACATTTAATAGTTTATCGCCTGCGCACCAAGCGATACTAAAAAATGCTGCTTATGCCGCGAATACGGACAACTACTTCAAAGCGTTAGTTAGATACTCAGCTGATTTATCTAAATTGATGAATCAACACAAAGTAAATGTGTATCAAACATCTGATGAAATCTTAGCTCAACAACTAAAAGGTTGGGATAAAGTAATAGGTGATTTCAATAAGAAAGACCCATTCTTTAAGAAAATTGTAGATTCTCAGAAGAAATACGCTAAGAGAGTTATGAAATACTTGCTCATGAATCAGCCAAATTACAAATTGGCTTATGAAAATGAGTTTGGAAGTATTGCAAAAGTTAAAATTTAATTAACTTTTTTATAATTTAAAAAGGGGGCTTTTTAGCCCCCTTTTTTTATGGAAAAAAATAAAATTTTAGAATAGTTTATTTTTATGAGAGGATTTATCAGTTTTGCGGATCATTTAAGCACTTCAGTTGGAAAAGCATTTTCATGGTGCATAGTTATTTTAATGGGAGGAACATGTTACGAGGTAGTAATGGCTTACGCGTTTAATGCTCCAACTTTGTGGAATTTCGATTTTAGTTTACAAATGTACGGTGCAATTTTTATGATGGCTGGTGCTTACACCCTTTCTACAGAAGCCCACGTTCGCGGAGATGTTATTTACAGATTATTTAAACCTAAAGTCCAAGGTTATATTGATTTAGTTTTATACTTTATTTTTTTCTTTCCTGGTGTAATAGCTTTAGCATTTTATGGTTACGAGTACGCTGCTCTTGCATGGAAAATAAAAGAAACAAGCTGGAACAGTCCAGCACAAATTCAAATTTATATGGCAAAAGCTTTAATTCCTTCTGCAGGTGTTCTTTTGATCATTCAAGGTATAAGTGAAGTTTTTAGATCAATCATATGCATTCAAACAGGACATTGGCCAGCTAGAATGGTAGTTGCAGAAGAAACAGAAAAAATTTTAATGAGAACATCTCAAGACGAGGATCAAAAAGATGTTATTTAGTTTAACAAATCCAGAAGTAGCAATTTTCATGATGGGCATTTTCTTATTTGCTGTGCTTCTTGGGTTTCCAATTGCATTTACTTTAATGGCGATGGGAGTTGGTTTTGGTTATTACGCTTATTTTGACCCAACCCGAATGGAACATTTGTTTGATAATAGAATTTTTCAATTATTTGTTCAAAACACATACACAGTAATGGATAATACGGTACTAACCGCTGTCCCCTTATTTCTATTTATGGGATATCTAGTTGAAAGAGCTGGGATAGTATCAAGATTATTTTTTGCAATAAGATTAGCATCTCACAGGTTACCCGCCTCAATGGCTGTGGCAGCATTAATAACTTGTGCACTTTTTTCAACCGCAACAGGTATAATCGGTGCAGTAGTTACTTTGATGGGATTGTTAGCTTGGCCAGCGATGATAAGGGCTGGGTACGATAAAAAATTTGCTTCAGGTGTAATTTGTTCTGGAGGATGTCTTGGAATATTAATTCCTCCAAGCATTATGTTAATTGTTTACTCGGTAATAGCTCAGCTATCACCCTTAAGGTTGTTTGCTGCAGCAATATTTCCTGGCTTGTTATTAGCTGGATTATACATAGCTTATGCAATAACAAGAGCCTACATTAATCCTTCAATTGCACCTAGACCACCAGAAGAAGAAATACCTCCAAGAGCTGAGATAATGAAAGAAGTTTTGGTTTCGTTTCTTCCTCTTTTCTCACTAATCATTTTAGTACTTGGTACAATTTTAGGCGGTCTAGCCACACCAGCAGAAGCGGCAGGAGTAGGAGCATTTGGAGCAATCGTTCTCTCTTATTTTTATAAAACATTGAAATGGAAAAATTTTAAAGAGTCAGTTTTTCTTACTGCTAAAACTACAGCAATGATAATGTGGTTATTTATAGGTTCTTGGACTTTTTCTTCTGTTTTTTCTTATCTAGGTGGTCATGAGGTGTTTGAACATTTTTTCAAAGCTATGGATCTTGCTCCTTGGCAGTTTTTAGTAATTACCCAAATTATAATTTTCTTACTTGGGTGGCCTTTGGAATGGACAGAAATATTAATTATCTTTGTTCCAATATTCTTACCACTGGTGGAGTTTTTTGGAGTTAACCCATACTTTTTTGCGATGTTGATTGCTTTGAATTTACAAACATCCTTTTTAACTCCTCCAATGGCAATGTCAGCCTATTATCTTAAAGGTGTTCAATCAAAAAATGTGGAACTAATGCAAATATTTAGAGGTATTATGCCTTTCTTAGCAATAGTAATTTTCGCAATGGTGTTAATGTACTTATTTCCAGGTATAGCACTTTGGTTACCTGATACTTTATTTGCTAACTAATAATTTATAATGATAGACACAGCTTCTTTAAATGCCAATGAATTGGTTTCCAAATTAAAATCTGGCGAAATTTCCTCTGTAGAACTGTGTAAAGCATACATTAAAAGAATAGAAAAATTTGATAAGGATGTTCAAGCTTGGGCTTTTTTAGATAAGAAAATACTTTTAGAAAAAGCCGAAGAAGCAGACGAATATCGAAAATCTGGCAAACCTCTTGGGTCTTTACATGGTCTTCCTGTTGCGATTAAAGATATTATAGGAACATATGATATGCCAACCGAGTGTGGAACAGTATTTAGAAAAAAAATGTCAACTTCTCAAGACTCAGAAATAGTAAACTTACTAAAAACTGCGGGAGCTATCATCATGGGAAAAACAGTCACTTGTGAATTAGCTTACATTCATCCAAGTAAAACAAAAAATCCTCATGATTATTCAAGAACTCCAGGAGGTTCATCAAGTGGATCAGCAGCGGTTATCGCTTCGCATATGGCACACTTATCTATTGGTTCTCAGACAGGAGGTTCAATTATAAGACCTGCCTCCTATTGTGGAATAGTAGGTTATAAACCTTCTTACGGA
>JAOOKL010000039.1 GCA_028408025.1 Candidatus Pelagibacter sp.
ATGTTGAGTTTTTAAAACATTCCAATAGTCATTTTTATGCTCAATTATCATTCCTGGTTTAATTTCTATTGCTGTAATTTTCATTTAAATTTTTTTATAGCAGTTTCTGGTTTTAGCTCTGGGTTATCCCAAATATAACTTGATATTGCAATATATTTAGCTCCAGACTTTATAAATTTTTTGTAATTTGAATTATTAACTCCACCAATTGCAACAATTGGTTTTTTTATATTTCTCTTTGCCCACTTTAAAATATTCAAGTCTGCTTTTTTAGCGTTTGGTTTAAGTCTTGACTTGTTAAAAGATCCAAATGCTAGATAATCAGCCCTATCTCGAATAGCATTTTTAGCTAATAATTTTGAATTATGACAGGTTACACCAATAATTTTTTTTAAAAGATATTTTTTTGAGTTTATCACTGAACCATCATTTTGACCTAAATGACATCCATCGGCATTAACAATTTTAGAAATGTAAGGATTATCATTAATTATAAGTTTAACTTTGTGTTTTTTTGTAATTTTTCTTATTTTTTTAGCAATTTTAATATGCTCGACTGCACACTAAGAGATGGTGGTTACTATAATAATTGGGATTTTAAATTTGATTTTATTCAAAAATACTTAAACGCGATTGAAAAGACTAACATTAATTACGTTGAAATAGGATTTAGATTTAATGATCAAAAAAAAATTAAAGGATTAACTGGTTATACGTCTGATAAACTTTTAAATAGTCTCAAAATTCCTAACAATATATTAGTTGGAATAATGATAAATGCAAGTGATTTGTATACTGATGAAAAATTTAATTTATCAAATTTAAAAAAATTAATTAATTCAAAATCCTCAAAAAAAATAAAATTTATCAGAATAGCTTGTCATTATCACGAAATAATTAAGATAGATAAATGTATAAAATATTTGAAAAAACTTAATCTTAAAATTTTTATCAATTTGATGCAGATTTCTGAAATTAAAAACTCACAAATAAAACGTGTAACCCAATATCTTGGAAAAAATTCTATAGAGGCTTTATACTTAGCTGACAGCTTGGGTTCTTTATCGCCAAAAGATATCAAACAAAAAGTTAAATATATAAAAAAACTATGGAGAGGTGACCTAGGTATTCATGCACATAATAACTTCAACCAAGCTTTGAATAACTCAATAACAGCTATTAACAGTGGAGTTAAATGGGTAGATTCTACCATTACTGGAATGGGAAGAGGGCCGGGCAATCTTAAAACTGAGGATATCTTGAGATATAGAAAAATAAAATATTCAAATTCTTTTTTTAAAGTTTTAGATTCATTTAAAAATCTTAAAAAAAAATATAAGTGGGGTCCAAATATTTACTATAAATTAGCTGCGAAAAAAAAAATACACCCCACTTTTGTTCAAAAAATATTATCAGACTCAAGGTATAAAAAAGAGGATCATTCTAATTTAATAAATTTATTGGGAAAGTCAGATGCCAGAAAATTTAATCCATACAAATTAATAAATACTGCGTATTTTCTAAAGATTAAACCTAGAGGGTATTGGAAACCTTCTAGCTTGATTAAGAATAAAGATATTTTAATTTTAGGTCCTGGGAAAAATTTAATTAAAAGTAAAGTTAAAATTGAAAAGTTTATTGAAAAAAGAGATTTATTTGTAATCGGATTAAATATTTTTAAATCAATAAGAGAGGAATTAATCAAATTAAGAGTAAGCTGTCATCCTTTTAGATTAATTTCTGATGGCCCAAATTATAATAAGTTTAAAAAAAAATTGGTTATCCCTTATTCGATGTTGAGAGATAACTTGAAAAAAAATATTAGGTTAAAAAACTCATTTTATGATTACGGACTCTCTGTTGCTAACAATAAAACAATAAAAATAAAAAATGATCATTGCATATTACCTTTTCCACTAGCTGTTGCTTATGCGTTGAGTATTGCTATAGCTGGAAAGGCAAATTCAATAATGCTAGCTGGATTTGATGGCTATAAAGCATCTGACTCTGACAAAGACAATACAGAAGAAGTATTCAAAATTATCAAAAATAGATTTATTAAGAAAAAAATAACAAGTCTTACAAAAACAAATTATAAACATTTGTCGTATATTTCAAAAATATGAAAAATTTTTCTATTATAATACCTGCTCGATTTAAATCTTCAAGATTTCCAGGAAAACCTCTTGCTAAAATTAAAGGTATAGAAATGATAATAAGGGTTTGTAAAATTTGTAATAAGGTTCTCCCTAAAAATAAGATATTTGTAGCAACAGATAACTTAAAAATTAAAAAAGTTGTTGAAGACAATTTCTTCAAGTCTATTTTAGTAAGAAAGAAATGTTTAACTGGAACTGATAGAGTTTACGAGGCCTCAAAAAAAATTAAGTCGAAATATATATTAAATGTTCAAGGAGATGAGCCTATAATCAATCCAAATGATATAAAAAAAATAATGAAAGCTAAAATTAAATCTCAAAAAAAAGTTATATGTGGCTATAGTCTAATAAAGTATTTAGAAGCTAAAAGTTTAAATATTCCAAAAGTTGTAATTAATGAAAAATCAGAACTAATATATATGTCTCGAGCTGTTGTTCCATCTAACAAAAAGATAAATAAAAAATCAAAAATTTTGAAACAGGTTTGTATTTATGGATTCAATAAACAGGAATTACTAAGATTCAATACATTTGGAAGAAAAAGCAAAGTAGAACAACTCGAAGACATAGAAATTTTAAGATTTATGGAATTAGGTATACCTATTCAAATGGTTAAACTCAGTAATCAAAGTATAGCAGTAGATATTAAAAGTGATATTAGAAAAGTGGAACTTAAAATAAAATAATGAAAAAAATCAACTTTCTTGATCCAAGTATTGAAAGAAAAAAAAAGTTAACAGATGATAATTTTCAGTTTATTAAAAATACTAATTATCCTCTTCCTTCAGAGGTGGAAATAAGCGAGTCAGGAATATGTAATCGTAAATGTTCTTTTTGCCCAAGAAGTGCCCCAGATTTTAAAGATGTTAAAGAATTTATAACACCAAAATTACATTCAAAATTAATAAATGATTTAAAAGAACAGAGCTATAAGGGAGTAGTAAGATATTCAGGATTTGTTGAACCACTCCTGGATAAAAATATATTTAATTTAATTCATGAAGTTAAGACGAAGTTACCTGAAGCAAGGTCTGAATTAGTCACGAATGGAGACGTTTTAAATAAAACAAGACTTAAAAAATTATTTAAAAGTGGATTAACTACTATATTGATAAGTGTGTACGATGGTCCTGAAGATGCTACAAAATTTGACAATCTTTGTAAGGAAGCAGATCTCAATTCAGATCAATTTGTTATAAGACATAGATATTATAGTGAGGATAAAGATTTTGGAATAACCATTAGTAATAGAGCTGGAATGATGGAGAAAGCAGAGTATAAAATTAAATCTTTGGACAAAGCTTTAAATGAAAAATGTTTTTATCCTAGCTACACTTTTTTTATGGATTACAATGGTGATGTTTTAATGTGCCCTCATGACTGGGGAAAAAAAATTATACTTGGCAATATGAACAATTCAACTTTTTTAGAAATATGGACTTCAAAAAAAGCTATTAAGATTAGAGAACAATTAAGTAGAGCGAACAGAAACTTTTCACCTTGTAACGTCTGCGATGTCGCTGGAAGTTTAATAGGTGAGAAGCATTCGAAAAGTTGGTAAGAAACTAATGAGTATTGGAATTGCACAAAAAAAAATTATCTCAGACTTTAAACAAATAATAGATAATCAAAAAAAGGACAAAGTCGACATTTGTTTAAGTGCTTACTCATATGTTGCCACCTGGGGGGAGAATATAGGTTTAGAAAATTTAAAATGTACCAAATTTAGTTTATTGAATATTTTGAAATTAAATCTGACTAAAATAAAAGATTTATACGGAACTTTAAAAAACTATAAATATTCTCTGAATGATTACAGAAAAAAAAATTTTAAAAAAATTATCGTTTCTAACTCATCGCTAAAAAATTTTAATAATGATGGATCTT
>JAOOKL010000004.1 GCA_028408025.1 Candidatus Pelagibacter sp.
TTGATATTCTTAAAGAATTTTTTATCTTATATACATCCATTTTTCTTACTAATATTCCGCTTTTGGCTAATTTTGAAAATATTTTTTTTGAGTTTAATTTAATTCTATTAAAGTTAACAAGTAAAAAATTTCCATAACTAGCATTTGTTTCTATTCCTAAATTCGTAAAGTTATTATAAAAAATTTTAGTCCATCTATTAACGTGTTTTATTTCTTTATTTAACCATTTAACATCCTTAATTGACTTCACTGCAGCAAATAAAGCAGCTCTATTAATATTGAAAGGCGGTTTAACTTTGTTTAATGCATATATCAAATTTTTAGGACCATATCCCCATCCGACTCTTAATCCTGCAAGGCCGTAAGTTTTTGAAAATGTTCTAGTTACTATAACATTTTTAGAGTTTGAGAATAATTTCATTCCAGATAAATAATTTTTGTTTTTTACATATTCAAAGTAAGCATCATCAACAACTAACAATATATTACTTCTTAACCTTTTTCTTAATCTTAATAATTCTTTTTTACTAATAATTGTTCCAGTGGGATTGTTGGGATTAGCTAAAAAAACAATTTTTGTTTTTTTGGTAACCTTTGAAAGAATATTATTAATAGATATTCTAAAATTTTTTTCTTTAGCATATTTAATCTTTGCCCCATAAATTTTACTATAAATTCTATAAATTATGAAACTAAACTCAGGTACAATTACTTCATCATTTTTATTAAGAAATGATTTGCATATCAATTCAAATATTTGGTCAGATCCTGATCCTAGTATAATTCTTTTAGGATCAAGTTTAAATTTGTTAGCTAACACACTTCTGAGTAAAATACCCTCTGAGTCTGGATATCTTTTTAAATTTTTCGATACTTTGTTGAATTCTTTAATTGCTTTTGGGCTTGGTCCTAACGCAGACTCATTGGCTGATAGTTTAATTTTTACAGCTTTTTGCTTAAATAAACTTAATCCAGCAACATATTTTTCAGCATTTATTTTTTTTGGCTTTGGTAAATTCATATTATTTTAGTTAATATATAAAAAGCTTTAGTAATGCTAGTTTCATTGCATATGAATTTGACAAGTTTACGACTATTTAGTATTAATCTGTTCAAGGCGCTGATTTAACCAAATTGCAGGCGCTTGATAAATATAGCTAAATAGGAGATAGCCCAGTTTAGCTGGGCTTTTTTTTTGGATGAATAAAAAATTTGAAAATATTAAAAAACATACTATCTCAAAACCACTAAAATTAGATTGCGGTAAGACTATAAATAATTTTCCTCTTGCATATGAAACTTATGGAAAATTAAATGAAAACAGAGATAATGCCATTCTTGTATTTCATGCACTAACTGGAGATCAATTTGTTGCTGGAACAAATCCTATTACAAATAAAGAAGGTTGGTGGGTAACAGCTGTTGGTCCTGGTAAAGCCATAGATACAAATAAATATTTTGTCATCTGTGCCAATGTGATTGGTGGTTGTATGGGATCACTAGGACCGAAAGAAATTAATCCAGCAAATGAAAAACCTTATGGTTTGGATTTTCCTGTAATTACAATTAAGGATATGGTCAAAGCGCAAGAATCTTTACTCGATCATTTAGGAATAAAAAAACTTTTATGTGCGACTGGTGGTTCCATGGGAGGAATGCAACTATTGCAATTTTGTGCAACATTCCCAGATAAAACATTTTCAGCTATACCGATAGCTTGTAGTTCAAGCCATAGTGCACAGAACATTGCTTTAAATGAATTGGCTCGTCAAGCTATTATGGCTGATCCAGTTTGGGATAATGGAAAATATGTCTTAAAAAATGTTCAGCCAAAAAATGGTTTAGCAGTTGCCAGAATGGTTGGACACATTAGTTACTTATCCGAGAAGGGAATGCAGGAAAAATTTGGAAGAAAATTGCAAGAAAAAGCAGACTACGAATTTAGCTTTAACGCTGATTTTCAAGTGGAAAGCTATCTAAGACATCAAGGTTTTGCTTTTGTGGAAAGATTTGATGCTAATTCTGTTTTGTACATTACTAGAGCAATGGATTATTTCGATCTTTCAAAACAGTTTAAAGGTGGGCTTATTGAAGCTTTCAAAAATCAACAAACAAAATTTTTAGTAATATCCTTTTCGTCTGATTGGCTTTATACAACAAAAGAAAATAAAGATATTGTAATAGCTCTAAATGCTTCAGGTGCAGATGTCTCGTATTCAGAAATTATTTCAGATAAAGGGCACGACTCTTTTTTACTTGAAGAACCTAAATTTTTAAAAACTTTAAAAAGTTTTATAGACTCTATGTATGGAAAATTTAAAAATGAAAAAAGAATTTAAGGTAATTGCAGAATTACTATCAAATAACACCAGAGTTCTTGATATAGGTTGTGGAGATGGATCTCTTATGGCTCTATTAAAAAAAGAAAAAAATATTGAAGTAAGAGGTTTAGAACTTAACCAAGATAAAGTTCAACAATGCATTCACAAAGGCTTACCTGTAATTCAAGGTAACGCTGAAACTGAGCTTCATCAATTTCCAAATCAATCTTTTGACTATGTGATCCTAAGCCAAACACTTCAAGCATTTTATGATCCAGAAAAAGTATTGAGAGAACTTTTGAGAATTGGAAAATCAGTGGTTATCTCCATTCCAAACTTTGGCTATTGGAAAGTAAGAACAAAACTTTTATTTTTTGGTAAGATGCCTGTTACAAAAACATTGCCAAACACTTGGTATAATACTCCAAATTTACATATGTGCACCATAAAAGATTTATTCAATTTTTGCGATGAAAAAAATATCAAAATTAAAAAAGTTGTGGGTGTTAGTGAGGACAAGACATCGTTAATAAAAGAAAGTAATTTAGAAATTAAAAATCTTTTTTCAAAATTAGGAATTTTTCTAATAGGATAATATGAAAGTAGAAATTATAAAGTGTTTAAGTGATAATTATAGTTATTTAATCTTTGAGAAAGAGACAAACACCGTTTCTATTATTGATCCCTCTGAATTTGAGCCTTGTGATAAAATCATTGAAAAATATAATAAATTAGATTTTATATTAAATACCCATCATCATACAGACCATGTTGACGGTAATCTTAAATTAAAAGAAAAATATAACGCAAAAGTATTAGGCTTTGGTTTAGATAAAGACCGAATTCCAGGAATTGATATTTTGTTAAAAGAAAATCAAAAACAAAAAATAGGAAACTTAGAATTTAACGTGATATTTGTTCCTGGTCATACAAAAGGTCATATTGCTTTTTATTTTGAAGAAGAAAAAATTGTCTTTACGGGTGATACATTATTTTCTTTAGGGTGCGGAAGAGTATTTGAAGGGACTCATAAAGAAATGTTCAATTCTCTAATAAAATTAAAAAAATTACCGTTAGAGACGAAAGTATATTGTGGACATGAATATACTAAATCAAATTTAGAATTTTGTTTGAAATATGATCCAAAAAATAATTTATTAAAAACGAAATCCTTAAAGATAAATTCAATATTGAAAAAAAACTTACCGTCTATTCCAACTACTATAGATGAAGAGATTAAAATGAATATTTTTTTTAGATTTGATAACGCTAGCATTAAAGAGGGTTTGAACCTTAAAGATTCTACAGATCAAGAAATTTTCAGCAAATTACGAGATTTAAAGGACACTTTTTAACATCAATAATCTTGACTTGATAATATTGGGGGATATATTGCGTGGAAACTATAGAATTAAAATTTATGTCATTTGCAATTATAGAAACAGGTGGAAAACAGTACAAGGTTACTGCTAGTAAAATATTGGAAATAGAGAAACTAAATGCAAAAGTTGGTGAGACTATAAAATTCAATAATGTTTTACTTTTGAATGATAATACTAGTACTGAAATTGGGAGTCCTAAAATTGATGGAGCAACAGTTGAAGCAAAGCTTTTAGATAACGTTAAAGATAGAACGATATTAATATTTCACAAGAGAAGAAGAAAACATTCAAGAAAAAAAAACGGCCACAGACAAAGACACGCAAAAATTCAAATAACTAAGATTTTAGCTAAAGGTGGAAAAGTTATTGATGAAGCTAAATTAGATGAAAAGAAAAAAACTGTGAAAGTTGAAAAAAAAGATTTAAAAAAGAAAGATACAAAAAAATAGGAATTTAAATGGCAACAAAAAAAGCGGGTGGATCATCGAAAAACGGCCGAGATAGTAAGGGCAGAAGACTAGGCGTAAAAACGTACGGTGATCAATTAGTTATTCCTGGCAATATTATAGTTAGACAAAGAGGGACTAAAATTCATCCTGGTGATAACGTAGGCATGGGTAAAGATCACTCAATTTTTTCTTTAATAAAAGGAAAAGTTAAATTTAAAAAATCTAAATTAAACAGAACTTTTGTTTCTGTAATCCCCAATTAAATATATAAATAACTTAAGTTATTTATATTGTACTCAAAATGAAATTTTTAGATCAAGCTAAAATATATATTAAAGCGGGAAACGGTGGTTCAGGATCAGCTAGTTTTCGTAGAGAGAAATTTATTGAGTACGGTGGACCGGATGGAGGAGATGGTGGAAATGGAGGATCAATAATTATTCAGTCAGACAGAAATTTAAATACCCTTATTGATTTTAGATATGCTCAACATTTTAAAGCTGAACATGGAAAACCGGGTAGTAAAAGAAACAAAACTGGTGCAAATGGAGAAGATTTGATTTTAAAAGTTCCATTAGGTACTCAAATTTTTGAAGAGGACAATAATACTCTAATTTATGATTTTACATCAAACAAAGAAAAATATCTTGTCGCTTCCGGAGGAAAAGGTGGACTTGGCAATGTTAGATTCAAAAGTTCTACGAATAGAGCTCCTAAAAAGAAAACTCCAGGCAGATCTGGTGAAGAGTTTTGGATATGGTTACAATTAAAAGTAATTGCTGATATTGGAATTATTGGAAAACCAAATGCAGGCAAGTCTAGTTTGTTAGCTGCTTTAACAAGAGCAAAACCAAAAATTGCAAATTACCCTTTTACTACGATTAATCCAAATTTAGGTGTAACATACTATTCAGGAAAAGAAGTTACTTTGGCTGATATTCCTGGACTTGTTGAGGGAGCTCACAAGGGAATTGGCCTCGGAGATAAGTTTTTACGCCATATTGAGAGATGTAAAGTTTTATTACATTTAATTGATTTAACAGAAAACGATATAATAAATACTTATAGAAAAATTAAACAAGAGTTATCCTCCTATGATAAAAAATTAGCTAGTAAAAAAGAAATAATATTTTTTAATAAGTCTGATTTACTAGATATTAAGGATACTAAAGATAAGTTAATTGAGTTTAATAGAAAAATTAACACCAAATATGAAGTTATTTCAGTCTTTTCGAAAGAAGATATTAAGAAAATTAAAAAAATATTAATTAAATATGCTGGTCGATAATTCAAAAAAAATTGTAATCAAATTAGGTTCATCAACGGTGATTGATAATAAAGGTAAATTTAAAAAAAAATGGGTTACATCTTTAATAAAGGATATTAGAAAATTCGGTAAAGGATCAAATTTTGTTATTGTTTCTTCAGGTGCAATAGCTTTGGGTCAAAAGTATTTAAAAATAAAAAAGAAAAGAATTAAATTAGAAATGAGTCAAGCAATAGCGGCGATTGGTCAAATTCATTTAGCAGGTGAATTTCAAAAACTTTTTGATAAGTTTAAAATTAAATCTGGACAAATATTGATAAGCCCTGATGATACAGAACAAAGAAAACGTGCTTTGAATGTTAGAAGCACTTTTGAAAATCTTTTTAATTTAAAAGCCATACCTGTTGTTAATGAAAATGATACTACCGCTACAGCAGAAATAAAATATGGAGACAATGATAGGCTCGCTGCAAGAGTAGCACAAATAATCGGAGCAGATACCCTCGTTATTTTGTCAGATGTCGATGGCCTTTATGATAAGTCAAAAAAGATAGTTAAAATCGTAAAAAAAATTGATGAAAAAATTTACTCATTAATCGATAATAGTAAAAACTTTTATGGATCAGGCGGGATTTCTACGAAATTGGATGCAGCAAAAATTTGTATTAACTCTGGCTGTCATATGTTTATTGCTAATGGCCGAAAGGAGAATCCTTTAAAAAGAATGTTGGAAAAAAAAATTTTTACTCATTTTATGCCTAAAATTTCTAGTTTAGACGCTAGAAAAAAATGGATAATAAGCTCATTAAATTCATCTGGTATAATACATATAGATGGTGGTGCTGCAAAAGCACTTTTGAGTGGAAAAAGTTTATTAGCAGCTGGAATAACTAAAATTAAAGGGTCATTTGATAAAGGAGAAAATGTATTAATAGTCGACGAGAATGGAAATCAATTGGCAAGAGGCCTAGTATCATTCAGTTCTTCAGAAATTGACAAAATAAAGGGTAAACAAAGCAACGAGATAGAAAAAATTTTAGGATATTTAAGTAAATCTGAAATTATTCATAAAGATAATATGGTAAAATTGTAGATGCAGTATTTAAAAAAAATCGGAAAAAATTCGAAAAAAGCATTTGAAGATCTTAAAGCTGTAAGTCATGAAAGAATTAAAAAGGTTTTAGATTATTACAGCAAAGAATTATTAAAAAATAAAACTAATATTATTAAAGAAAATCAAAAGGATATTAAAAACATTAAAAGAAAACATTTAATCGATAGACTTGTGTTAGATGATAAGAGAATTGAAAGCATAAGAGGCTCTATAAATGAAATAGCAAAATTTAAAAATCCTGTAGGAAGAATACTTGAACGATGGAAAAGACCTAATAAATTAGAAATTAAGAAAATTTCGACACCTATTGGAGTAATTGGAGTTATTTATGAAAGCAGACCGAATGTAACAGCTGATGTTGCCTCTTTAAGTTTAAAGTCTGGAAATTGTTGTATTTTAAGAGGAGGTTCTGAAGCTTTTAATTCAAATAAAATTCTGGCTAATATTTTTAGAAACGTACTTCAAAAAAATAAAATAAATAAAAATTGTATTCAATTTATAGAAAGAAAAAACAGAAAAATTGTAGATATGATGCTTTCAAAGATGAGTGAATATATTGACGTTATTGTGCCTCGAGGAGGAAAAGGACTAGTAGAAAAAGTGCAAAAATTTTCTAACGTGCACGTAATTGGTCATCTAGAGGGTCTTTGTCATATATTCGTAGATAAAAGTGCTAATTTAGAGATGGCAAAAAGAATAATTGTAAATGCTAAAATGAGAAGAACTAGTATTTGTGGAGCTGTAGAAACGCTCTTAATAGAAGAACAGGCAATAAAATCTCACGCCAAAGAAATTGTAAATTCTTTATTAAATTCAGGTTGTGAAGTCAGAGTTGATAATAGAATTAATAAATTATTTAATAAAAAGTTAAAAGTTGCAAAAGAAAAAGATTGGAAGACAGAGTACTTAGATGCAATTATTTCAGTTAAATCTGTTAAGAATATTCACGAAGGGGTTAACCATATTTTGAAATATGGAACAATGCATACTGATAGTATCATTACAAATAATAATAAAAATGCAAAAATATTTTTAGAGAGGGTTAACAGCTCTATTGCTATGCATAACGTTTCTACACAATTTGCAGATGGAGGAGAATTTGGATTTGGAGGTGAAATTGGAATTTCAACAAATAAACTTCCACCTAGAGGACCTGTAGGTATTAACCAATTAACATCTTATAAATATTTAGTTTCTGGAAAAGGTATAATTCGACAGTAGATTATAATGGTAATCAAAAAAAAAGGTATAGGAATTTTTGGAGGAAGTTTCGATCCTCCTCATAAAGCACATTTGCAAATATCTTTGATAAGTTTAAAAAAAATTGGCTTAAAAAAAATTTATTGGGTTATTACAAAAAAAAATCCATTTAAAAATAAACCTTTTTTTTCATTAAATGAAAGAATAAAGAAATCCACAGATATTTTAAAAAATAGAGAGAGAATAAAAGTAGTTTTTTTAGATAAAATACTAAGCTCTTCACGAACTATCCATACAGTAAATTATTTTATTAATAAGAAAAATGAAAAAAATTTGTACTTAATTGTAGGTTCAGACAGTTTATTAAAATTTCACAAGTGGAAAAGCTGGAAAAAAATTGTTAAATTGACAAAATTAGTAGTTTTTTCTAGAAAAGGATATGATAATAAAAGTAAGAATTCTAAAGTGGTAAAATATTTAAATAAAAAAAACATTATTTTTGTCAATAACAAATTTTTCAATATATCATCCTCGAAAATAAGAAAAAAATTGAAATGAAAATTATAGATATTAAAAAGAATATAGAAAAAATTTTAGATGATAACAAAGCCAAAGATATTAAATCGATTAATTTAAAGAATAAATCGTATATAGCAGATTACATGATTATTGCCTCAGGGACTTCTTCGAGACATCTGCAAGCTCTCTCTGAAATTCTTGTAAA
Source organism: Candidatus Pelagibacter sp. (assembly GCA_028408025.1). The sequence goes on from JAOOKL010000004.1 coordinate 8,458, forward strand.
TGAACTAAAAAGAAATGGCTTAGGAGGGCTTCGTATTGAAGGTCGAGAAAGTAGTGATTGGAAATTAGTTGATGCTCACGATATAATTGTGCATATATTTCATCCAGAAAAAAGAAAATTTTACGATTTGGAAAAAATGTGGTCAGAAGAGATTCCTAAAGAAAAAGCAGTAATATGAAAAGAATATTTTTTTTAATTTTGTTATATTTTAATTCTTCTCTTGTTTATGGAAGTTCAAATAATGAACTTTACGAGAAAATTGACATTTTTGGAGAAGTGCTTGAAAAAATTAAAACAGACTATGTGGATGATGTTAATCAATCGGAAATTATGGACTCTGCAATTAATGGTGTTTTACAGTCGCTTGATCCATATTCAGCTTACATGAGTCCGGAGATATTTGAAGAAATGCAAACTGATACTCGAGGTGAGTTTGGTGGACTAGGAATCGAAATAGGTATGGAGGCAGGCGTAGTAAAAGTTATAGCTCCAATCGACGATACTCCAGCAGCTCTGGCAGGAATTAAAGCGGGAGATTACATAGTTAAAATAGGGGGAGAACAAGTCCAAGGAAAATCATTGATGGAGGCAGTAAAAATGATGAGAGGTCCAGTGGGAACTTCCATTAAACTCACTATCAGAAGAAAAAATAATAAAAAACCGTTAGAATTTAAAATTGTAAGAAAAATTATCGAAATTAAATCAGTAAGCGCGGAAATCTTAGGTAAAGATAAGAACCTAGGCTATATAAGGTTAAAATCTTTCAATGAAAACAGTGATAAGCAATTTTTAGATATAGTCAAAAAATATGAGAAAAATCGAAAAATTAAAGGTTACATTCTAGATCTAAGAAATAACCCAGGAGGGCTATTAAACCAAGCAATTAATATAACTGACTTCTTTTTAGATGACGGACAAATAGTTTCAACAAAAGGAAGAAAGCTTTCAGAATCTAGAAAATTTTTTGCAAAAAAAGGTGATGAAATTAAGGGAAAACCAATCATTGTAATCATTAACAATGGCTCTGCCTCCGCCTCAGAAATTTTTGCTGGAGCTTTAAAAGATCACAAAAGAGCTATTATTTTAGGTGAGAGTTCCTACGGCAAAGGTTCTGTACAGTCAATTATCCCTCTAAGAAATGGAGGAGGAATGAGGCTTACAATCTCAAAATATTATTTACCGTCCGGAAACTCAATTTCTGAAGTAGGTGTTTCACCAGATATTGTTGTTGAGGAAAAAGGAAGTGATTTTAAGATTAATTCAGAAAAAGATAATCAATTAAATTACGCTCTTAAATTATTTAATTCTTAAAAAATGTTAAAAAAAATCCTTCCTTTAAGAATTGGTGTTGGTGCAATTGTATTAAACAATAACAATCAAATATTTGTGGGAAAAAGAAAAGATAACCCTATTGATAAATGGCAAATGCCACAAGGAGGAGTAAACAAAAATGAGGATTTTTTGAATGCAATGAAAAGGGAACTCGAGGAAGAAACCAGTATTAAATCCATTGAGGTACTAAAAACTTTAGATAATTTTTTTGTTTATGAGTTGCCAAAAGAGCTTATAGGTATAATTTGGAGAGGTAGGTTTAGAGGACAGAAACAAAAATGGTTTATAGTTAGATTTAAAGGAAAAGAAAGTGAAATTAACTTAAGAACTAAACATCCGGAATTTATCGAGTGGAAATGGATAGAAATGGGAGATTTGCCGAAAGTAATTGTCAACTTTAAAAAAAATGTTTACGAAAATTTACTAATTGAATTGAGAAAATATTTTAATTCTCACGTTTAAGCACATCAATTTTGTGGGACAATAAATATCTTTCTTTATCACTTATATCTTTTTGTTCAATTTTTTCTTGGGAACTCTTAATTAAATCATTTACATCATTCTTCTTTAATTGTGCAAGATTTTTTGCAGTGGAAGTTAATATCAATAAATTATTTTTTGAAAACTCTACTGTGCCTTCCTCAACAAAAAATTTTGTTTCATTATTATCTTTTTTAATTGTTATTATACCTGGTCTTAAAAATGTAATTAATGATACGTGATCTTTTAAAATTCCCATTTCTCCTTCAAATGAAGGTAGCGTCACTTCTTCAGTTTCTGTTTTTAGAATTGATTGATTAGGACTTATAATCTCTACAGCAAAATTCTCCGACATTATTTTTTATTTTCCTTTGACATTTTCTCAGCTTTTTCTATTGCTTCTTCAATACTGCCGACCATATAAAATGCTGCTTCAGGTAAATTATCATGCTCTCCTTTACAGATTGCATCAAAACCTTTTATTGTTGACTCTAAGTTAACCAGTTTGCCAGGAGATCCGGTAAATACTTCTGCCACAAAAAATGGTTGAGATAAAAATCTCTGTATCTTACGCGCTCTTGCGACCGTAAGTTTATCTTCTTCAGAAAGTTCATCCATACCTAGAATTGCAATAATATCTTGAAGAGATTTATATGCCTGTAAAATCCTTTGAACATCTCTTGCTACCCGATAATGTTCTTCTCCCACAATCCTTGGATCTAATATTCTTGAAGTTGAGTCTAAAGGGTCAACTGCAGGATAAATTCCAATTTCTGCAATTTGTCTTGATAGTACTGTTGTTGCATCCAAGTGTGAAAAAGAAGTAGCAGGTGCAGGATCAGTTAGGTCATCTGCTGGGACATAAATTGCCTGAACTGAAGTAATTGATCCTTTATCTGTTGAAGTAATTCTTTCTTGTAAATTACCCATATCAGTTGCTAAAGTTGGCTGATAACCAACTGCAGATGGAATTCTTCCTAGTAAAGCTGAAACTTCTGAGCCTGCTTGAGTAAATCTAAAAATATTATCAACAAAAAAAAGAACATCTTGTCCCTCTTTATCTCTAAAGTACTCTGCCACTGTTAATCCTGTTAATGCAACTCTAGCTCTTGCTCCAGGCGGTTCATTCATTTGACCATAAACTAATGCTGCCTTAGATCCTTTTCCGTCAGTTTTAATAACCCCTGACTCGATCATTTCATGATACAAATCATTTCCTTCTCTTGTTCTTTCGCCTACACCAGCAAAAACTGAAAATCCTCCATGAGCTTTTGCGATATTATTGATTAATTCCATAATTGTTACTGTTTTACCTACACCTGCACCACCAAATAAGCCAATTTTTCCTCCTTTGGCATAAGGAGCTAATAAGTCTATTACTTTGATACCAGTAACTAATTGTTCAGTTTCAGTAGCTTGATCTGTAAATTTTGGTGCAGGTCTGTGTATTGGCCATTTTTCTTTTGTAACAACTTCTCCTTTTTCATCAATCGAGTCTCCAACTACATTAATAATTCTTCCTAGTGTCTCTGGTCCTACAGGCACACTTATTGGAGATCCAGTATTTGTTACTTCATCCCCTCTTTTAAGACCTTCTGTTGCATCCATTGCAATAGTTCTAACATCATTTTCTCCTAGATGTTGGGCAACTTCTAATATTAATTTGTTTCCAGAGTTGTTAGCCTCGAGAGCTGTATAAATTTCCGGCAAATCATCGGAAAAGTTTACGTCAACTACCGCACCAATTATTTGAGTGATTTTACCTGTTTTGCTCATATCTATAAACTTTCTGCTCCTGATATAATTTCTATTAACTCTTTAGTAATCGATGCTTGCCTGCTTCGATTATAATTAATCGTAAGTTTATCAACTAACTCACCAGCATTTCTGGTAGCATTATCCATTGCAGTCATTCTTGATCCTTGTTCGCTTGCAGCATTTTCTAAAAAAGCTTTAAAAATCTGAGTGGAAATATTTTTTGGTAATAAATCTTCTAAAATTTCATCTTCTTCTGGTTCAAATTCATAAGAAGTTTGATTTTCTTCTTTCGCTTCCGATTGTTTATTTTCTGCAGGAATTATTTGTTGGGCTTGTGGAATTTGAGTTATGACATTTTTGAAATTGTTATAAAATAAAATACACTTATCAAATTCATTTCGTTTGAATAAGTTTATTATTTCATTTCCTACTAATTCTGCTTCGCTAAAAGTAATTTGTTTTTTATTTTTAAAACTAAATTTTTTTATAACATATTTTCCATACTCTCTTTTAATTTGATCTAAACCTTTTGTTCCAACAGTTATTATTTTTAGTTTTTTTCCCTCATTAATTACTTTTTTAAAATTTGTCTTTGCTAGCTTGCAAATGTTGGAATTAAACCCACCACAAAGTCCTCTGTCTGCAGTTAGTACCACGCATAAATAAGTTTTATCTTGTCCTGTACCCACAAGAAGTTTAGGTGCATTTTGTGGATCATTGATTGATTTAGTAAGATTCAAAATTATATTTTGCATTTTCTGACTATACGGTCTTCCTTTCTCAGCATTTTCTTGAGCTTTTCTTAATTTAGCTGCAGCCACCATTTTCATTGCCTTAGTAATCTTTTGTGTGGATTTAACACTTTTTATTCTCTTTTTTAGATCATCTAAACTTGGCATTATTTGTTCCCTTTTTTATATTCATCAATAATTTGAGAAAGAAGTTTTTCAGTATTTTCTTCGAGTTTTCCAGATGTCTCTATTGTGTCGATTATCTCAGGTTTTTCTAATTTAATCTTTTCAACAATGTCCTTTTCAAATTTTTTAATCATATTTAATTCAACATCATCAAGATAACCTTTAACTCCTGTAAATACTGATATTACTTGTTCAGCTACAGTCATAGGAGAATACTGATCTTGTTTTAAAAGTTCTGTTAATTTAGCTCCTCGATTCAATAATTGCTGTGTTGAAGCGTCTAGATCAGATCCAAACTGCGCAAAAGCAGCCATTTCTCTGTATTGGGCTAACTCTAATTTTATTGAACCAGCTACTTTTTTCATCGCTTTGGTTTGCGCCGCTGAACCGACCCGAGACACGGAAAGTCCTACATTTACTGCAGGGCGAATTCCTTGATTGAATAACTCAGTTTCTAAAAATATTTGACCATCAGTAATTGAAATTACGTTTGTTGGAATATACGCAGAAACATCTCCTGCTTGTGTTTCAATTATAGGTAAAGCAGTTAATGAACCACCGCCACTTTTATCATTAAGTTTTGATGCACGTTCTAGCAATCTACTATGTAAATAAAATACATCTCCTGGATATGCTTCTCTTCCCGGCGGTCTTCTTAAAAGTAAAGACATTTGTCTGTATGCGACTGCTTGTTTTGATAAATCATCATAAACAATTAAAGCATGCATTCCATTATCTCTAAAATATTCTCCAATAGTACAACCTGTATAAGGTGCTAGAAATTGTAAAGGAGCTGAGTCAGATGCTGTTGCGGCAACTATAGTTGTATATTTTAAAGCACCAGCTTCTTCTAAAGTTTTTGTTATTTGAGCTACAGTAGAACGCTTTTGACCAATTGCAACGTATACACAATACAATTTTTTCTTTTCGTCTGACGACTCATTAATTTGTTTTTGATTTATAATAGCGTCTATCGCCACTGCAGTTTTTCCAGTCTGTCTATCACCAATTATTAATTCACGTTGTCCTCTTCCAATAGGTATGAGAGAGTCTATCGATTTTAAACCTGTTTGCATTGGCTCATTAACAGATTGTCTTGGAATAATACCTGGAGCTTTTACTTCAACTCTTTTTCTATTTTTGGCAGAAAGTCCTCCTTTTCCATCTATAGGATTTCCCAGTCCATCGACAACTCTACCTAAAAGTTCTTTTCCAACTGGAACATCTACAATTGCATTTGTTCTTTTAATTGTATCACCTTCTTTAATTTTTCTATCGTCACCAAAAATTACCACACCTACATTGTCATTTTCCAAATTTAGCGCCATACCCTTAGATCCATCTTCAAACTCAACCATTTCACCTGCCTGAACATTATCTAAACCAAATACTCTTGCAATACCGTCACCAACTGATAAGACTTTTCCTATTTCTGAAACCTCTGCCTTCTCACCGAAGTTTTTAATTTGATCTTTTAAAAGTTTTGTAACTTCTGAAGGATTTATTGCCATTTTAACTTTCTAACATTGCTTGTTCAAATTTCTTTAATTTATTTTTGACTGAAGTATCAATCATGAAACTTCCTACTTGTAATTTTAAGCCGCCGATTAATTCTTTGTCTACTTTGTAGTCAAATATTATTGTTGATCCCATTGATTCAGATAGATCTTTACTTATTTCGTCAAGTTCTTTTTGAGATAATTCTTTTGATGAAACTAATGACGCTTTCACTTCTCCCCTTTTTTTTGAACACAATTTTAAAAAGCTTTCAGATATTTTTTTTACAAAAAATATTCTTCTTTTTTCAATTAATAACATAAAGAAATTTTTCAAATTTTTTGAGAAGTTCAACTTATCTGAAAGAGTATCAATAAAATTAATTTGAGTAATTGTGTTTTGAGTGGGATTTTGAATAAAATTTTTTATTTCAGGGCTGGAGCTAAAAAGAACCTGAAAATTTCTAATCCCATTTTCAATTTGGTCTAACTCTTTCGCTTCGTTAGCTACTTCGAATAAAGCACGAGAATACCTTTCGGATGTTTCTGATGAGAAAGATTTATTTGTACTCATTTTTAATCGTTAGATTTTATCGTGAAATAATGTTGAGGTCGTACCATATGAGTATAACTTGATCAAGTTACCAATTTTGAACTTATGCAAAATTGACAGGATCCACATCAACCGTGAGTTTAATTTTTGATGAGATTTTAAGCCCATTTAACACCTTTGTTATTTTTTTTTGCATAAATATTTGATTATCAAACTTAATTAATAATCTCGAACGAAAATTTTTTTTTATCTTTAACAAGGGAGAGTCAACTGGTCCCAAAACCTCAAGATTATTTATCTGATTTAACTTAATTTTAATTTCTCTTGCGCCCTGTAAACTTAAACTTCTATCTTTTGATGATATTATTATAGCTATTAATCTTTTAAATGGAGGCAATTCATTTCTTTGTCTTAATAAAAGTTCACTCTTTAAAAGCTCTTCAGATTTATTTTTAACTAATTCATTTAGAGTAGAGTCTAAGGGTGATATTGTTTGATAAATTATCAATGATTTTGAGCTAAATCTTCCAGCTCTTCCACTTAATTGATGATATAACTGAATATTTTTTTCTGTTGCCCTTAAATCATAACCTCGACCTGAAAAATCAGCATCTATTACTACGATACAATTAAGTTTAGGAAAATTAAATCCTTTGGAAATCATTTGGGTTCCGACTAGGATGTCAATTTTTTTATTTGTTATCTTTTTAAATAAAATTTTTATACCTTCTTTTTTTTTTAAATAATCACTTGAAAATATATCAACTTTTTTATTTGGAAATATTTCAGTAATCTCATCAAATATTTTTTCAACACCTGGGCCGTACATGATAAAATCGCAGTTTCCTTTTGACTCACATTTCTTATTAATCTTCTTTTCGGACGAACAATGATGACAGATAGCTTTATTTTTAATCCTATGGTATGTAAGAAACATAGAACAATTAGTGCAAACATGTTTGAAACCACATTTTTTACAAATCAAATAAGGAGCAAATCCTCTTCTATTTATAAAAAAAAGTACCTGATCGCCTTTGTCTAGATACTCTTTAACTAAATCTACAGTCTCTGTAGAAATAAACTTATTTTTTATTTTGTTTAAATTTAAATTTACTATTTTTGCATTAGGTAGTGGATAATTATCAAACCTTCTAAAAATTTTTGTATGTCTATATTTTTTGTTTTGAATATTATTATATGTTTCTATTGAAGGAACTGAAGTAACAAGATGTATAGGAATGTCTTCAAAATTTGCTCTTGAAATTGCCATATCTCTGGCATTATAAATTACGCCTTCATCTTGTTTATAAGAAGTGTCGTGTTCTTCATCTACAACTATTATTCCTAATTTTTTAAAAGGTAAAAGTAGTGCAGATCTAGCTCCAACTAATATTTTTATCTCATTATTAATAATCCCTTTCCAAATTAATCTTTTTTTTTTAGGTGTTATTTTCGAATGCCAAATTGCTGGTTCAAAGCCAAAAAAATCTTCAAACCTTGATTTAAAATCATTAGTTAAAAATATTTCAGGCAACAAAACTAAAGCCTGTTTATTTATCTCTATAATTTTTTTTATACGCTCAAAATAAACCAGAGTTTTTCCAGAGCCAGTTGTGCCTTGTAAAACGGATACGTCAAACTTATTGTTAATCTTTTCAAGGAATTTCAGAGCTGATATTTGTTCCTTGTTTAAATTAAAGTTTTTAATTTTGGTCCTTTTTACTTTAGTTGAATTATCTTTAATCTTAATAAATTTATCAGAACTTCCTATAACCATCTTTAATACAAGACCAATTGGAACCATATTATAAGAGGAGAACCATTCTATAAAATTAATTAATTTTTCATCAATTGAGTATTCCGTTTTTTTACTGATATCTCTTATCTTTATATTTTTTGGTTCTGCATAATTGTTTTTCCAAATTACTCCTATTTCTTTTTTTGAACCAAAAGGAACTTCAACTAAATTTCCAATTTTTCCTTCAATCTTAGAATTGTAGGTAAAAGGAAAATCAAAAATCTTTGGCAACAATACTTGTGCTTTCATAAAATAATTGTATTAGAATTTTTTTTAATTAAAAATGAATTGGTCTTTTATCAACAGCTAATGCAGCTTCTTTTATTGCTTCTGTATGAGTTGGGTGAGCATGACAAGTTCTAGCTATATCCTCTGCGCTTGCTCCGAATTCCATGGCTAAAGCCATCTCTGCAATCATATCTCCACAATGCGGACCAATAATATGTACTCCTAAAACTTTATCAGATTTACTATCAGCTAAAATTTTCACAAAACCTTCAGTTTCATTATTAACTTTTGCTCTAGAGTTCGCTAGAAATGGAAATTTTCCAACTTTATAATTTTTGTTTTCCTTTTTAAGCTGTTCCTCTGTTTTACCAACTGTAGCTACTTCTGGTGACGTATAAATTACTCCCGGAATAATATCATAATTTACATGTCCTGCTTGACCAGCTAAAATTTCAGCAACTGCTATACCTTCCTCTTCGGCTTTGTGTGCTAACATTGGTCCTTTTATAACATCTCCGATAGCATAAATATTTTGAATCGATGTTTGTAATTTATCATTAACTTCGATTCTACCTTTTTCATCTTTTTTAATCCCTAGTTTTGTTAGATTTAATCCTTCAGTATATGGTTTTCGCCCAACTGAAACTAAAACCTTATCGAACTCTAAAATTTCTTCTTTTGAATTTTTGATATCTGTATAATTTATCGAAACTTTTGCACCAGTATTTTTCAATGAATTAACTTTTGATCCTAATCTAAATTTAATACCTTGTTTAATTAAAATTTTTTTAAATTCGTTAGAAATTTCTCTATCCATTCCTGGAGTAATATAATCAAGGTATTCTAAAACTGTAACTTCTGCACCTAATCTAGACCATACCGAACCCATTTCTAAACCGATATAACCTCCTCCAATTACAGCTAATTTTTTTGGCACTTTGTTTAACGATAATGCCCCTGTTGAAGAAATTATATTCTTCTCGTCAATTTTAATTCCTGGTAGAGAGGCTACCTCTGATCCAGTGGCAATGACGATATTTTTTGTGTTATAAGAATTTCTTTTATTATTATCATAAACGACTACGTCATTTTTAGAAAATAATACACCTTTGCCTCTTATATAAGTTACTTTATTTTTCTTGAATAAAAATTCTACACCCTTAGTAAGCACTTGGACTGATTTATTTTTATTGGACATCATTTTTTCAATGTTAAGTTTAATACCTTCAACTTCGATGCCTTGTTGATTAAAGTCTTTTTTAGCCTTATGAAAATTTTCTGATAAATTAAGTAAACTTTTTGATGGGATACAACCAACATTTAAACAAGTTCCTCCTAAAGCTCCTCTAGACTCCACACAGGCTGTTTTTAAACCAAGTTGAGCAGATCTTATTGCACACACATAGCCACCTGGACCTCCACCGATTATAATTACATCAAAATTATTTTCCATTATCAAATATTTAGAAATAGTCTTTTTGGTTGTTCAAGGGATTCTTTTACTATTTTTAGAAATGATACTGCCTCTTTTCCATCTATTATTCTATGATCATAAGATAGAGCTAAATACATAACTGGTCTAATCATGATATCTCCATCAACTACAATTGGTCGCTCTACTATATTATGCATTCCTAGTACAGCTGATTGAGGAGGGTTTAATATAGGGGTAGATAACATTGACCCATATATTCCACCGTTAGTAATAGTGAAAGATCCACCTTGTAAATCATCAATTGTAATTTTCCCGTTTCTTGCTTTTTCACCTAGGGTGTTAATATTTTTTTCTATATCTGCAAATGACATTTCATCGGTTTCTCTAAGCACTGGAACCACCAAGCCTCTATCAGTTCCCACAGCTATACTTATATTATAATAATTTTTATAAACTATTTCATCACCTTGGATCTCAGCATTAACGGAAGGAAAATTTTTTAATCCTATAACACATGCTTTAACAAAAAAAGACATAAAGCCGAGTTTTACTTTATATTGGTTTTGAAAATCCTCTTTATATTGATTTCGCATAGAAATCACCTCGCTCATATCAACTTCATTAAATGTTGTTAACATTGCTGCATTTTCTTGAGCCTCTTTAAGTCTTTTTGCTATGGTCAAACGTAGTCTTGTCATTTTAATTCTTTCCTCTGGACCATGCTTTATTTTTCTTTCTGAAGGTTGAGGTTTAAAACCCATTAAGCTCATAATATCCTCTTTTAAAATTACGCCATGTTTTCCTGATCCTTTGATTTCTTTCAAATTAACTTTAGCCTCTTTTGCTATTTTTCTGGCAGCAGGGGAAACCGCAGGATCTGTATTTATTTGATTTTGTTTTTTTTCTAACTTTTCCGGCTCAACAAAATCTTCAAGAATTAAAGTTTCTTCTTCCTCTAACTTTAATGGTTTGATTTCTTTTTTTTCTTCAGAAGGTTTTATCTTTTTTCCAACACTTTGTTTAGGTGGGGAATAAGTTTTTATTTCTTTAATAACGTTTGATTTTTCTTTAGTGGATCCATTAATCATACCAAGAAGAGATCCTACATTTACAGTTTGACCCTCTTTTACTGTTATTTTTTCTAATACGCCATTAGACGGAGCTGGAACTTCAACATTAACTTTATCAGTTTCCAATTCTACAATAGGTTCGTCCACGGATACTTTTTCTCCCTGGTTTTTTAACCATTTCGAAACTGTTGCCTCGGTGACTGACTCGCCTAATGTAGGAACTATTATTTTATCTGACATTTAATTTCCTAATACCTTTTCTAATATTTCTTTTTGTTGTGCAAGATGTTTATTTAAGTTTCCAGTTGCAGTTGAGGATGATGCTTTTCTGCCTATAAATTTTACCTTATCCTTAGTAAAGTATATTATTTCTAAGGTTCTATCGATATAATTTCTTACTGTATTCCACGCTCCCATATTTTTAGGTTCCTCCTGACACCATATAAACTCTGCATTTTCATACTTTTTTAATAAGTTAGCCAGTGTTTTTGCTGGAAAAGGATACAATTGCTCCAAACGAATGAAAACAACTTCGTCATTTTTATTATTTTCTCTACCTTGGATTAAATCATAGTATATTTTTCCAGAACACATAACTACTTTTTTTATTTCTTTATAATTTTTTAATTTTATTAGTCCACTTCCTTCAACATAAGCATCGTCATTTAAAATACGATGAAACGTTTTTTTTGAAGTAAACTCATCAAGTTTAGATACACAATGTTTATGTCTTAATAAAGACTTAGGAGTCATTACGATTAGTGGTTTTCTAAAATCTCTATGCATTTGTCTTCTAAGAGCGTGAAAATAATTTGATGGAGTAGTGCAATTTACAACTTGCATGTTTTCTCCTGCACATAATTGTAAAAATCTTTCAAGCCTTGCTGAAGAGTGTTCAGGACCTTGACCTTCATATCCATGAGGTAATAACATTACTAATCCGCTAGCTCTTCCCCATTTTGATTCACCTGATGAAATGAATTGATCAATAATTACTTGAGCACCATTTGCAAAATCTCCAAATTGAGCCTCCCATAAAACTAAAGTCTCAGGTTCAGACAAGGAATAGCCAAATTCAAAACCAAGAACTGCTAGCTCAGATAATAAGCTATCTATTATTTCAAATTTCTGTTGTTTGTTATTGATATTATTTAAAGGAATATATCTTTCATGATTATCCTGATTCCTTAACACAGCATGTCTTTGACTAAATGTTCCACGTCCAGAGTCTTGTCCTGAAAGTCGAACAGAAAAACCTTCGGTTAATAAAGTTCCTATAGCAAGACTTTCTGCAGTTGACCAATCTATTGGTTTATTTTTTTCAAACATTTGAAGTTTTAAATCAAATACCTTTTTTAGTGTTTTATGAACATTCAAATTTTCAGGTATAGTCGAAATTTTTTTTCCAACATTAATTAATATATCTTTTTTTACCCCACTAACGCCCCTTTTATCTTTTCCTAATCCGGGCTTGAATCTTGACCAAGCTCCTTCGAACCATTTTAATTCTGATTTATAATTTTTTGATAACTTAAGTTCTTTTTCTAAAAAATTTTTAAATTTATCTTTTTGATTTTCAATTTCTTCAATTGAAGTTAATCCCTCTTCACTAAGTTTTTTGCCATAAATTTTCAGAGTTGAAGGATGAATCTTTATCTTTTTATACATTATTGGTTGTGTGAAAGATGGTTCATCACCTTCATTATGGCCAAAACGTCTGTAGCAAACCATGTCTATAACCACATCTCTATTAAATTTTTGTCTGTACTCAGTAGCTATTTTTGCACAGTGTACCACAGCTTCTGGGTCGTCACCGTTTACATGGAAAATTGGAGCTTGGGCAATTTTAGCAACATCAGAAGGGTAAGGTGATGACCTCGCAAATCTTGGGGCTGTGGTAAAACCTATTTGATTATTTACTATTATATGAATTGTTCCCCCAATGTTATGGCCTGGTAAGCCCGACATAGCAAAACATTCAGCTACTATACCTTGGCCAGCAAAAGCTGCATCACCATGCATTAAAACTGGTATTACTTTTTTTCTTTTTGAGTCTTTATGAAAAAATTGTTTTGCTCTTACTTGTCCTAACACAACTGGATTAACAGCTTCTAAATGGGAGGGGTTATCTGTTAAACTTATATGAACAGAATTTCCATCAAACTCTCTATTTGAAGATGCACCTAGATGATATTTTACATCTCCTCCTATCTCTTGATAAGAACTTTTTCCAAAAAATTCACTAAAAATTGCTTTGTAAGGTTTGCCCATAACATTGGCTAAAACATTTAATCTTCCTCTATGAGGCATTCCTATTTTTATTTCTTTTGCTCCTAAATTTCCTCCACGTTTTATAATTTGTTCTAGTGCAGGTATCAAAGACTCTCCACCATCCAAACCAAATCTTTTTGTGCCTACAAATTTTACTGCTAAATATTTTTCAAATCCCTCTGCCTCTACCATTTTATTTAAAATTGCCCTTTTACCGTTCTCAGTAAATTTGATATCTTTTTCAGGTCCTTCTATTCTATTTCTAATCCAAGTTTTTTCATCAGGATCACCCATATGCATAAATTCATAACCAATATTCGAACAATAAGTTTTTTTTAATATTTTTAAGATTTCATTAAGATCAGCATATTGTAAACCTAAAACACCATCTAAAAATATTTTTCTATTAAAGTCTTTTTTAGTAAAACCATAAGTTTCTGGTTTAAGTTCTGGATGTTCTTCTTTTTTTAATAAACCTAATGGATCTAAAGATGCAATGAGATGTCCTCTTATTCTAAATGCTCGGATTAACATTATTGCTCTTACAGAATCTTTAGTAGCTTGTTTAATTGAGTCTACACTAAAATCTTTTTCGTCTTTTTTAATCTCAATTTTGTTTAAATTAATTTTTTTTGTTTTTCTTATTGGTGACCAACTAGGACCTTTGAGATCGTTGTAAACCAACTTTTGCTCATCACTTAGACCCTCAAAAAATTGTCTCCAGCTAGTTGGTAAAGAATTTGGATCAGAAAGATAATCGGCATAAAATTCATTTATAAATTCCGAGTTATTACCTGCTAAGAAGGATGTTTTTTTGTAAGTAGTGTTATCTTTTGATGACGACATTTAAAACTTATTTTAACACAAATTATTAGATTTTAACCACTAAGTTTTTGCAATAGTGTCTCGCCAATATCTGCTGGTGATTTTGAAATAGTGACTCCTGCAGATTTCATAACCTCAATTTTATCCTCAGCTCCACCTTTTCCGCCTGAAATGATTGCTCCAGCATGTCCCATTCTTCTTCCGGCTGGGGCAGTTAAGCCGGCTATGAATCCTACCATAGGCTTTTTGACTTTTTCTCTTTTTAAAAACTCAGCAGCCTCCTCCTCAGCAGATCCTCCAATTTCTCCTATCATAACTATTGATTTTGTCTCATCATCTTTTAAAAATAGTTCTAAACAGTCAATAAAATTAGTTCCATTTATAGGGTCTCCTCCAATCCCAATACAAGTAGATTGTCCCATCCCACTATTTGAAGTTTGAGCTACTGCTTCATAAGTCAATGTTCCTGATCTAGAAACAATGCCAACACTTCCTCTTTTATGAATATTGCCTGGCATAATACCTATTTTGCATTCTCCAGGTGTGATTATTCCTGGACAGTTTGGACCTATTAATCTTGAATTACTTTTATTTAATATCTTTTTTACTCTGAGCATATCTACAACTGGTATTCCCTCGGTTATACATACTATTAATTCAATTTTAGCTTCAACTGCTTCAATGATTGCTGCCCCAGCAAATTTTGGAGGCACATAAATCATTGTAGCGTTTGCTGAGGTTTTATCTTTTGCCTCTTGAACGGAATTAAAAACTGGAAGTCCTAAATGTTTTTGACCTCCTTTTTTAGGTGTTACTCCTCCAACTAATTGAGTTCCGTACTTTAAAGATTGTTCTGAATGAAAAGTGCCGTGCTTTCCAGTAAAACCCTGACATATAACTTTAGTACTTTTGTTCACAAGGACTGACATTTATTTTATAGCCTCAACAATTTTTTTAGCAGCATCATTAAGATCTGAAGCAGATAATATTTTTAAGTTTGATTTATCTAATATTTCTTTACCTTCTTTAAAATTAGTTCCAGCTAATCTTACAACCAATGGAACTGATAAATTTATTTCTTTAGCAGCGTCTACTACACCTTGAGCAAGAACATCGCATCTCATTATGCCACCAAATATATTTATTAAAATACCTTTTACATTTTTGTCAGACAAAATTAATTTAAATGCCGCAGCCACTTTCTCTTTTGAAGCCCCTCCGCCTACATCTAAAAAATTTGCAGGCTCTTTACCATATAGTTTAATTATATCCATAGTTGCCATAGCGAGGCCTGCTCCATTAACCATGCATCCGATGGACCCGTCTAATTTAATATAAGCTAGATCATGTTTGCTAGCCTCAATTTCAATAGGGTCCTCTTCGTTTAAATCTCTAAGTTTTAAAATTTCAGGTCTTCTAAAAATTGCGTTATCGTCAAAATTCATTTTTGCATCTAAGCAAATAATTTGTTGATTTTTGGTAATGATTAAAGGATTAATTTCTATTAAATTTGCATCTTTTTCTACTAATATTTTATATAAGGATTTAATCAATTTATTAGCAACAATTTTTTGTTGGTCGTTAAATTTAAATGCAGAAATTATACTTTCGATTTCTTTATCATCTGGTCCCTGATCTTTTAATTCCAACTTATTTGTAATGATTTTATTAGGATTTTCGGAGGCAACTTTCTCTATATCCATACCGCCTTCTGTGCTGCTAATGAAAGCAATTTTTGAAGTTTCTCTATCAATCAAACAAGACAAATAATATTCTTTTGAAATGTCAGATGCCTCTTCAATATACAATCTTTTAACTTCTTTGCCTTCAGGCCCAGTTTGATGAGTAACAAGTATTTTTCCCATCATTTTTTTTGCTTCTGCCTCTAATTCAGAAAAACTCTTTACTAACTTAACACCTCCAGCTTTGCCTCTTCCTCCCGCATGAATTTGTGCTTTTAATACAAACTCTTTACTTTTTAACTTTGTTATCTCTTTTTTAAGATTATCTAATGATAAAATAACAACTCCATTTGAAACGGGGGCTCCGAACTCCTTAAGGATCGTTTTAGCTTGATGTTCGTGAATATTCATTAATTATTTAAGATTTTTATCTATCTTTTTAGCTGCATCAAATAGTTCTTTTACTGCATCAATTGATTTTTGAAAATTTATTTTTTCTTCATCAGATAAACTTATTTCAATTATCTTTTCAACTCCCTTAGAACCAATAATAACTGGAACCCCAGCATAAATATCCTTTACTCCATATTCCCCGTTTAGATATACGGCACATGGTAGTTGGCTTTTTAAATCTTTTAAATAACTTTCTGCCATTTGAACTCCTGATGCAGCAGGTGCATAGAAAGCAGATCCCTTCTCTAAATATTTTACTATTTCTGCCCCTCCTTTTTTAGTTCTATCAACAATTTGATTTAACCTTTCTTTTTTTAATTTTCCATCTTTAATTAAATCGTTTAATTTTTTCCCATCAACTTTGGTTGACCCCAGCATTGCTACCATGCTGTCTCCATGGCCTCCTAGAACAAATGATTTGATTTTATTTACTGGCACATTTAATTCTTGAGATAAAAAATAAATAAATCTTGAAGAGTCTAAAATTCCAGCCATTCCTACTACTTTGCTCTTCGGTAATCCTGAATATTTTTGTAAAGCCATTACAATTACGTCTAAAGGATTGGTAATACAAATTACAAAAGCGTTGGGTGAAGTGTTTTTAATTCCTTCAGCAACTTGCTTGATTATCTTTAAATTTATTCCAAGAAGATCGTCTCTGGTCATGCCTGGTTTTCTTGGAACACCTGCTGTAATAATAATTACATCTGAGTTTTTTGTATCATCATAATTATCAGTTCCAGATAAATTAATATTAAAGTCATTTACTGGGGACGATTGAGCAATATCTAATGCTTTCCCTTTAGCTAGACCTGCTGCTACATCAAATAACACAACGTCTCCTAATTCTTTTAAAGCAATCAAATGTGCTAATGTTCCTCCAATTTGTCCGGCACCTATTAAAGTAATCTTTTTTTTCATCTGTTCCTTTTATTTCATTGTTGGCATTACAAACTCTGGGTCTGACCTTAAACCTGACGGCCATCTTGAAGTAATAGTTTTTAGTTTAGTATAAAATCTAACTCCTTCTGGTCCATGCATATGCTGATCACCAAATAATGATCTTTTCCAACCACCAAAACTATGAAATGCAACTGGTACCGGAATAGGTATGTTTATCCCAACCATACCGATCTTTGCTTTATTTGAAAAAGTTCTTCCTGTATCTCCGTCTCTTGTAAATATACTTACTCCATTACCGAATTCATGATCATTAACTAGTTGTAATGCTTCATTAAAATCTTTTGCTCTTACAACTGATAAAACTGGTCCAAAAATTTCCTCTTTATATATTTTCATGTCTTTTGTTACTTGGTCAAATAGACATCCGCCTAAATAATAACCGTTTTCATATCCTTGTAGTTTAAAATTTCTTCCGTCTACTATTAGTTTTGCACCTTCCTTTACTCCTACATCAACATAGTTTTTTACTTTTGATAAATGCTCTTTTGTAACTAGGGGGCCCATTTCAGATTGTTTATCCATTCCCGGTCCAACTTTAAGAGCTTCAACTTTTCTTGCTAATGAATCAACTAATTTATCTCCAATATTTCCAACTGCTACTGCTACTGACTGTGC
>JAOOKL010000040.1 GCA_028408025.1 Candidatus Pelagibacter sp.
CACAAGGAAAAGTTGTAGAAAACACACTGCAAAATATTGGAATGGATAATTTAAAAAGCGTCAGACAAGGCAAATATTTTGAAATTGAAATAAATGATAATGATCCAATAAAAGCAGAAAAAAAAGTTGATGATATGTGTAAAAAACTTCTAGCTAACTTAGTTATAGAAGATTACAAAGTTAACAAGATTTAATGAACTCATCAGTTATAGTATTTCCAGGATCCAATTGCGATAGAGATATAGCAGTTGCATTAGAAAAGATGCAGTTTAAAAATAAAATGGTTTGGCACAAAGAAACAACACTACCCAAATCAGATTTAATTATTATACCTGGAGGTTTTTCTTATGGAGATTATTTGAGATCAGGAGCCATTGCTGGAAAATCTTTAATAATAAATGAGGTTATTAAAGCAGCAAATAAAGGCTGTTTAGTTTTAGGAATTTGTAATGGTTTCCAAATATTAACTGAAACAGGTTTACTTGAAGGTGTCTTATTAAGAAATAAAAATCTTAAGTTTATTAATAAAGATATTAATATAAAAGTTATCAACAACAAAACAAAATTCTCTAAAAAATATAAAAAAGATCAGATTTTAAAAATTAATATTGCTCATAACGAAGGTAACTACTTTACAAGTCCTGAGCACTTAAAAAAACTTAATAAAGAAAATTTAATTGCATTTAAATACTGTGATTTAAAAGGAGAAATAAGAGATGATGCAAATCCCAATGGCTCTATTGAAAATATTGCGGGTATTTATAATTCAAAAAAAAACATTTTAGGTATGATGCCACATCCTGAACGTATGATTGATAAGATGATCTCAAACAACGATGGTGTTAATTTATTTTCTAGTTTATTGAATTAAAATGAAAATTACAAATCAAGTCATAGAAAAACATGGACTTAAACAAGAAGAGTTTTTGGCAATAAAAAAACTTTTAAATAGAGAACCAAACCTACTAGAATTAGGAATTTTTTCAGCGATGTGGAATGAACATTGTTCTTATAAGTCTTCAAGAATACATTTAAAAAATCTACCAACAAAAGGTGAAAAAGTAATTCAAGGGCCTGGAGAAAACGCGGGTGTAATAGATATAGGTGATAATGATGCTATTATTTTTAAAATTGAAAGTCATAATCATCCCTCTTACTTGGAACCTTACCAAGGAGCGGCAACAGGTGTTGGTGGAATATTAAGAGATGTATTCACTATGGGTGCTAGACCAATAGCACTTTTAAATTCTATACACTTCGGGTCACCAGAACATCACAAAACAAAAAATTTACTTAATGGAGTTGTCTCTGGAATAGGAGGTTACGGTAATTCTATAGGGATACCAACAGTTGCTGGTGAAACTAAGTTTAATAAAACTTATAATGAAAATATCTTAGTTAATGCTATGGCTGTTGGACATGCAAAAAAAGATAAGATCTTTTATTCGAAAGCTAAAGGTTTAAATAAATCAGTAGTATACGTTGGATCTAAAACTGGTAGAGACGGAATTCATGGAGCCTCGATGGCTTCGGCCGAGTTTGATGAAAATTCAGAAGATAAAAAACCTACAGTGCAGGTTGGAGATCCCTTTACAGAAAAGTTACTAATGGAAGCATGTCTAGAGTTAATGAAAGATGAGTCTATTATCTCAATACAAGATATGGGAGCTGCTGGTCTTACTTCTTCCAGTGTAGAAATGGCTTCTAAAGGAGACTTGGGCATTGAATTAAATTTAGAAAAAGTTCCATGTAGAGAAGAGAACATGACACCTTACGAAATGATGCTATCTGAAAGTCAAGAAAGAATGTTAATAATTCTTGAAGATGGGAAAGAAAAAAGTGCGAAAAAAATATTTGAAAAATGGGATCTAGATTTTATTATAATAGGAAAAACCACAGATACAAAGAAATTAGTATTAAAATATAATGATGTTATTCAAGGAGAGATACCTATAAATGCTTTGGCATCAAGTGCACCATTATACAATAGAAAATGGGATAAAAAAAAACTACCTAAAGATAAAGTTGCTTTAAGCAAACTTAAAAAAATTAAAATAGAAGACGCGTTAGTAAAGATTTTATCTTCAGCTAATCATTCGAATAAAAGTTGGGTAACTAATCAATTTGATCAAATGGTTATGTGTGATACAGCTCAAAGATCAGGTTCTGATGCAGCCATAATTAGAATTCATGGTAAAGAAAAAGCCATAGCTGTATCTGTTGACTCTTCAGCAAATTATTGCAAAGCACATCCATTAACTGGAGGAAAACAAATAGTTTGTGAAAATTGGAGAAACTTGATTTCAGTAGGATCAAAACCAATAGCGATTACAAACTGTTTAAATTTTGGAAACCCAGAGGACCCGAAAGTAATGGGAGAGTTTGCAGAGTGCTTATTGGGTATGAAGGAGTCATGTGAATTTTTGAATTACCCTGTAGTTTCAGGAAATGTATCTTTTTATAACGGTACAAATAAGAAAAATATATATCCTACACCTGTGATTGGTGGAGTTGGGATAATTCCCAAATTGAAAAAACCTATGGATCACAGATTAAAAAAAGAAAATAGCATAATTATTGTTATAGGAAAAACATTTGGTCATTTAGAGCAGAGTGTATTTTTTGAAGAAATATATTCAATTTTTGATGGGCAACCGCCAGAAATAAATTTAAAGAATGAAAAAAATAACGGAGAATCTGTATTAGAAATAAAAATTTAGTAAATTCAGTTCATGATGTTTCTAGCGGTGGATTAATTGTCGCATTAGCAGAAATGTCAATTGGATCAAGTTTTGGTTTGAAAATTAATAAACCTAAGAAATTAACTAATATGATAAAATATTTTTTTGGGGAGGATCAAAGTAGATATATCTTAGAAATCGACAGAGAAAAAATTAAAAAAGTTGAAGATATACTAAAAAACAACAATATATTTTTTGAAGAGATTGGAAAAACACAAAAAGATTTTTTTGAAATTGAAGGTGAATTTAAATTAGATACAAAAAAACTGTATAAAATCAATAATCAGTGGTACAATACTTATTAATGGCTTTACCAATAAAAGAAATCAAGAAGTTGATAACATCATCGATACCTGATGCATCTATTGAGATAAAAGATCTAATGGGAGATAACAATCATTACTCTGCAACAATTAAATCAAAACTATTTAATGGTTTAAACAAAATTGAACAACATAAATTAGTTTACAAATCACTTAAAGGTAAAATGGGAAATGAACTTCATGCTTTGTCAATAACTACAGAAGGAAAATAATGGATATTAAAGAAAAAATTAAGGGGATTATAGAAAGTAATGATGTTTGTTTGTTCATGAAAGGTACCTCAAATGAACCGCAATGCGGTTTTTCAAACGTAGTTGTCAATGTACTTAAACACTTAAAAGTAAATTTTAAAGACATTAATGTTTTAGAAGATGAAGCGTTAAGACAAGGGATAAAAGATTATTCCGACTGGCCTACCATTCCGCAATTATATATTAAAAATGAGTTTGTTGGTGGATGTGATATTATAAAAGAAATGTTCGAAAAAGGTGAGTTAAAATCTTTATTAGAAAAAAAAAATTTGATTTAAGTCTTCTCTATAAAGGAAATATCTGAATCCTCTAAATTTCC
>JAOOKL010000041.1 GCA_028408025.1 Candidatus Pelagibacter sp.
TATAATAGGCCTTGCAAATTTTCCAGGACTTAACAGATATTATTTAAATGATAAAAAAAAATCTTACTTATTTAAAAATAACAAAAAAGAAATAATTAGATCTTCTAATATCTCAAATTTAAATAAAATAAAAATAATTGGCAATTTTTACGGTAAATCTAATGAAAAAAAAATAAATAAACTTATAAATAAACTTGGTAATTCTTTCAGACGTATTACTTATGATGCTTTAAATTACTGTTTACTAGCAGAGGGAAAAATTGATGTGGTTATCGAGACTAATCTAAAGCCATATGATATTATTCCAATGATTCAAATTATTAAAAAATCAGGGGGCTGTGTTACAAATTGGAAAAATGAGTCTCCTGAAAAAGGTGGGGATATAATAGCAACTTCAAATAAAATTCTTCATAAAAAGATGTTAAAAATTTTAAGACCTTTTATAAAAATAAAATGATAAATATATTTATTAATCGAGTTTTTCGCGCAATTAAAATAGATATTGATCTCTACGAAGAGGTTGAAAAAGATAAGTCAGCAACCTTTCAAGCAGGAACTGTTGTAGTATTATCTAGTTTAGCAGCAGGTGTTGGTGCTCTTCAACTTGGTTCCTCAAATTTTTTACTAGCACCAATTCTTTCTTTATTAAGTTGGTATGTTTGGGCCTATGTGATTTATTTTGTAGGGGTAAAATTATTTGGTGGCCCAAAAACAAAAAGCAATCATGGAGAACTATTAAGAACAATTGGATTTTCTAGCGCCCCAGGTTTAATTAGAGTTTTTGGTGTAACACCTGATCTTATGACAGTAACTTTTATTGGTTCAGCCTTTTGGATGCTAGCTTGTATGGTGGTAGCAGTTAAATCAGCTTTAGATTATGATAGTTTGTGGAAAGCATTAGGTGTGGTTGTGGTTGCATGGCTGTTCCAAGCTTTCTTCTTATTATTAGTGATTATTTTGTTTAGAGGAATTTAAGCAGGAAATATTGTTTTAGATATTTTACAACTGTCACAGATTTTAAATCCTGAAATTATAAGATTATTTTTAACGCTTTCTTCCTCTTTTTTACATTCTTCACAAATGTTATCCTGTAATTCTTCCATATAGGACAAGATACACCTTTTAATAACTAAAATCTATTCTAGAGTATTATAATGAAAAAAATAATTTTCTTATCAATAATTTGCATAATCTCGTTTATTATCAATAAGAACGCTATTGCTGAAAACAATTTTAAAAAGGTATATTTTGCTGGTGGCTGTTTTTGGTGCATGGAGGAGTCGTTTGATAAAGTTGATGGAGTTATTAATTCAATATCTGGATATTCAGGTGGAAAATTAAAAAATCCTACTTATCAAGATGTAATCTACAAAGATACTGGTCACGTAGAAACGATTGAAATTACATACGACAAAATCAAATTAACTTACCAAGATTTATTAAATGTTTTTTGGAAAAATATTGACCCTTTTGATCAATACGGACAATTCTGTGATAAAGGCAAAAGCTATAGGTCGGTAGTTTTCTACGAAAATAGTCTACAAAAAAAATATATAGAAAATTCAATTGCAGATATTGAGGAAAAATTTGATGCCAAAGTTGTTACATTGGTCTGGAAATTTGAAAAATTTTATAGTGCAGAGGAATATCATCAAGACTATTATCAAAAAAACTTTTTGAAATATCTTGCTTATAAAAAAGCTTGTCAAAGAGAGGAGGTATTAAATAAAATATGGAATTAAAGAAAATAGCAATTATCTTAATTATCATCTTATTTTCATCTCAGGTTAACGCAGAACTTATTAAACCAAACGAAAAATTAGATCCATATGATGTTATAAAAATACAACTTGAAGCTCTTAAAAAAAATGACTCTCAAGATAAAGGTATAAGGCAAACCTGGATGTTTGCTCACCCAGATAATAAAAAAGTTACAGGACCTTACGCTAGATTTAGGATTATGATTTATGGACAACAATATAAACACCTAATTAATCACTCTTCACATAAGATAAAATTAATTACAAATAGCCCTAACACCTATGTTTATAGAATTGAAATTCTGTCAGAAAATAAAAAGCTATTTATTTATGAGTGGCATGTCCAGAAAGGAAGTGATAACAATTGCAAAGATTGTTGGTTCACATCAGCTGTATCTCAACCGTTTGATCAAGGAAATACAATTTGAAAAGACCACCTTTCATATACCGTTATATAATCGTAGGATGCATTTTAGTTTTTCCACCAATACTTAGTGCTCATTATGGATCAATTTATTTAGGTCGAGAAAATGGTGTGCTTTTAGGTTTTTCAGTTGGAATTATTTGTGTAACTTTTGCTTGTTGGAAATTATATATTGATGACTGGAGGGATGACGAAGATTAATGCAGTTTATAACCTCTAGATCAGAAGCTTTAGATAAACTTGATCAATACATAGAAAAAAATATTTCAAATTATAATGCTAAAAGAAATTTTGACTTTGGTGTTAATGATAGAAGCAATGTTTCTTGTTTGTCACCTTACATAACACATAGATTAATTACTGAATATGAAACTGCAAAACTTGTTTTAAAAAAACACCCTTTTCAAAAAGTAGATAAGTTTATCCAAGAGATATTTTGGAGAGTTTATTGGAAGGGCTGGCTTGAACTAAGACCAAGGGTTTGGAGTGATTTTATTGAAGACCTAAAATCAATTAAAGAAGATAAAAATTATATTAAGGCAGTAAATGGTGAAACAGAAATTAAATGTTTTAACGATTGGGTTAATGAATTAAAAGAATTTAACTATCTTCATAATCATACCAGAATGTTATTTGCTAGTATTTGGATATTTACGCTTAAACTACCTTGGCAAAAAGGAGCAGAATTTTTTATGAAACATTTATATGATGGGGACGCAGCCTCAAATACTCTAAGTTGGAGGTGGGTTGCTGGAATACAAACAAAGGGTAAAAATTATTTAGCTCAGTCTTGGAACATAAGTAAATTTACAAACAACAAATATAATAATGTTAAATTAAATGAGACGGCTTTACCAATCATAGATAAAAGAGAATATAAAATTACCCCCATTCAAATAAGTAAAGATGAAAATCTTAATGAAAATCTAATTATTTTTGAAAATGAGAT
>JAOOKL010000042.1 GCA_028408025.1 Candidatus Pelagibacter sp.
TGATTTAAAAAGTGAAGTAATCAATTTAGAAAAAAAAAATAAGTTTTTAAATAAGTTAAATTTAAATAAGAATACTGTTGGCTTTCCTCCATCAAATAAATTTAAAAAAGTAAAACATTTAAAGCCGATGCTTTCTTTATCAAATGCATTCAATAGGGATGATATGAAAGACTTTATAGGCAAAATAGGAAATTTTTTAAATGTTAAAGATAAAAATTTTGAATTACATTCTGAACCTAAAATTGATGGTATTTCTGCAAGTTTAATTTATGAAGATGGAATTCTTACCAAAGGTTTATCAAGAGGAGATGGCACTACTGGAGAAGATATTCTTCAAAATTTAAAAACTATCAAGACAATACCAAAAAAAATAAAAAGCACTAACCCACCTACTTTATTGGAGATAAGAAGTGAAATTTATATAGGAAAAAAAGATTTTAAAAATTTAAAAGGAAACTTTGCTAACCCTAGAAATGCCGCTGGCGGATCTTTAAGACAAAAAGATCCTAATGTAACATCAAAAATACCTCTTAAATATTTTGCTTACGGATTTGGTGCTATTGAACCTATGACAATTAAAACACAATCTGAGTTTTTAGAAAAAATTAAAGAATGGGGTTTTTCTATCAATCCATTAGTTAAAACTGTTTCAAGTTTAGATAAAGTTGAAGAAAGGCATAAATATGTAGACTCACTAAGAGCTACTTTAGATTATGATATTGATGGAATTGTTTATAAAATTAATGATTTAAGTCTTCAACGAAGATTAGGTAATACATCTAGCTCACCCAGATGGGCTGTTGCCTATAAGTTTTCTGCAGAGAAAGCAATTACAAAAGTTCTAAATATAGTTGTTCAAGTTGGAAGAACTGGAGCAATTACACCAGTTGCTAAAGTTGATCCAGTTACTGTAGGTGGAGTTGTTGTATCTAATGCAACTTTACATAATGAGGACGAAATCAAAAGAAAAGACATCAGAATTGGAGATACAGTACAAATTCAAAGGGCAGGAGATGTAATACCTCAAGTAATTTCTGTAGACAAAACCAAGAGATCTAAATTAAGTAAGGAATTTAAATTTCCTGAAAAATGTCTTTGTGGGTCCACTACTCATAAAGAAATTAATAAATCTACAAAAAAAGCAGATGCAGTAAGAAGGTGCTTAAAGGGTTATGACTGTGAATTTATAGCAAGAGAAAAATTAAAACATATAGTATCAAAAGATGCATTTAATATAGATGGATTTGGAAAAAAAGTAGTAGACCAATTTTGGAGTCTTAAAATGATTTCACAACCATCAGATATTTTTAATATAGATTATAATAAAATCAAGAATCTTGATGGCTGGGGAGATTTATCAATTGACAATCTTAAAAAGGCTATAGAAAAATCAAAAAAAATTGAATTAGACAGATTTATTTTTTCCATTGGCATAAGACATATAGGCCAAGAGAATGCAAAAATTTTAGCAGGTTATTTTAAGTCTATAAAAAAATTCTCTAGTTTTTTCAATGAAAGTGAAAGTGCAAAAGATTATGAATATTTAATAAATTTAGATGGTATTGGAGAAACTCAAATAGACTCGATAAAAAATTTTTTTTCTAATAAAAAAAATATCGAAATAATAAATAATTTTATTAAAGAGCTAAGCATCAAGGATTTTAAACAACAAAATAAAACTGGAAAGTTTTCAAATAAAAACATTATGTTTACAGGTGGGTTTGAAAAAATGAGTAGATCGGAAGCTAAATTATTAGTTGAAAATAATGGAGGCAAAGTTCTTGGCTCAGTGAGTAAAAAATTAGATATATTGGTCACAGGAAATTCAAAACCAACAAAAAAGAAAATTGAAAATGCTAAAAAACTAAATGTGCAGATAATAGATGAAAAAGATTGGTATAAGATATTAAATCTGTGAGCAGGCCTCTTTAAGTTCCGACAATTCTTTATCGTGAATAAATTTTTTGAGATTTCTGAATACTTTTTTGTGATAACTGTTTATCCAACTAATCTCATTCTCCGTAAGATAACTTTTATTTATTAAAGATTTATCTATTGGAACCATAGTTAAATTATCAAACGAAAACTTATTATTTACTTTTTTTACCCAAATAAGATTTTCTATTCTAATTCCAAAGCTACCTTTTTTATAATAACCAGGTTCATTTGAGATGACCATGCCCTCTTTAAAATAAATTTTATTATTTTTTGATATACCATGTGGACCTTCGTGAACATTTAAAAAATATCCAACTCCATGTCCAGTGCCATGAGGATAATCTAAATTAATTTTTTTTAAATATTTCCTTGCAACATTGTCGATTTGAGCTCCATTGGTATTTTTCCTTATTTTAAAAGATGCTACTGCAATATGCCCTTTTAGAACTCTTGTAAAAATATCCTTAACTTCTTGACTATTATTATCTAAAGAAATTGTTCTTGTTACATCAGTCGTACCAAAATTATATTGTCCTCCTGAGTCAACAAGATAGATATCTCCTTTTTGTAAAACTCTATTGGTACGTTGGTTTGCTTTGTAATGTATGATAGCACCATTAGGACCCGACCCTGATATAGTTGGAAAGCTTAAGAATCTAAAATTTTTATTTTTTTTTCTTAATTGTAATAATTTTTCTTGAGCTTTGATTTCTGTAATTCTTTGTTTCATGAAATTTTTTTTAATCCAGAATAAAAACCTTGTTAAAGCTAGCCCATCAAAAATATGTGATTTCATTATGTTTCTAATTTCTTTTTTTGATTTAGTAGATTTTAAAATGCTAATTGGATCAAAATATTTTAGAGA
>JAOOKL010000043.1 GCA_028408025.1 Candidatus Pelagibacter sp.
TACATTTTAGTTTCAATTCCCCCACAAGGAAAAAATGATGTAGTACTTAAAAGATTTAGTAAAAATTTAAAAAACCTAAAATTTAAGAAGTTGATATATTTATCTGCAACAAGTGTGTATGGAAATCATAACGGAAAATGGGTTTCTGAAAATTCACAATTAAAAGGAAAGACTAAATTTGGCATAAGAAGAATAGCAGCTGAAAATAAGTGGAAAAGTTTTAGAGATAAATCGCGCCAAGATATTAATATTCTTAGGGTGTCTGGCATTTATTCGAGGGAGAGCAACGTTATTAAAAAGATAAAAATAAAAAAAATTTATGTAAGAGAAGAAAAATTTTTTTCTAGAATTAGAGTCGAAGATTTAGCATTAATTATTAAAAAGATATTTTATTCTAAAAAAAAATCAATGACATTAAATGCAGCAGATGATCTACCTGCAACTAATAAAGAGGTAGCTTTTTTTGTTGCTAAACTTTTAAAAATTAAATCTCTCAATCCAGTTTCTATCTTAAATTTTAAAAATAAGATGATTAAAGAATTTTATAAAGACTCAAAAAAAGTCAGTAACAGGAATACTAAACGAAAACTTAATTTAAGATTAAAATATCCAACTTATAAAAAAGGTCTAATTGATATCTTTAATAATTCTTATTAAATATTTTTTCATTAAATTAAGCGATTTAGAGTCTGACAAACTATGATCACCTTTTTTGATAATAAATAGTTTCTTATTTGCTTTTTTGAATATTTTTAAAATTTTTTTTGAATATAATACTGGAACAACCTCATCTTTTTTTCCATGAAACATTGCCACTTGTATTTCAAGCGGAATTTTTTTAGATAAAACTTTATTTTTCCTACCATCTTTTATTAATTGTAAAGTAATTGGATATTTGTATTCTCCTGATTTAATTACAGCAACACCTTTTGTTGTAATTTCTTGCTTAATTTTTTTTGGGAATTTATTCCACATTAATCTCGTTAAAAACTCTGGAGCTGAACCTATTCCAACAAATCCTTTTATCTGACTTTTAAAATATTTAAATTGATTTAAACCTATCCAAGCTCCCATACTAGATCCAATTAATATAAAATTGTTTTTTTTTACTATTTTTTTTATTAAAAGTTTCACATTACTTGTCCAAAGACTTATATTTCCATCAGTGAATATTCCTGATGATTTACCATGACCCAAGTATTCTAAAGCTAAAAAACCTAATTTATTTTTTATAGCAAAATTTTTAAAAAATTGAGGTTTCTTTCCTTCTATATCCGACATGAATCCAGGAAGAAAAATAATATAGAGTTTTTTATCGAAATAATTGTCTATAAATCTAAGTTTTTTGGACTGTGAGATTTTAAAATACTTAAATTTTTTCATATAAATTTATAAGTTTAATTTGATAATATATAACAATAAACATGACTTCTAAAATAAAAGTTCTGCAAGTAATTCCTAAGTTAGGCTATGGAGGTGCGGAGACCGGATGCTATGACATCGCACATTATCTTTCAGAAAAAGATTGCCCTTCTTACATAGCTACTTCAGGAGGCGCTTTATTAAAATATGTCAAAAAAAATAAAGTAAAAATATTTAGGTTACCCGTACATTCAAAAAATCCATTTTTAATTTTATTTAATACGATTGTATTAACTCTTTTGATTTTGATAAATAATATAAATATTATACATGCCAGAAGCCGGGCTCCTGCTTGGTCATGTTATATCGCTTGTATTTTAACAAGGAGAAAGTTTGTTACAACTTTCCATGGAACGTATAATTATAAAAGTAAATTAAAAAAATTTTATAATAGTGTTATGTTAAGATCAAAATTAACAATAGCAGGCTCAAATTTTATTTTTAATCATATAGGTGAAAACTATAATGAATATTTAAATAAGAAAAAAAAATTAAGAGTTATATTTAGAGGAATAAATCTTGATTATTTCAATAAAAAAAATATTTCAATTCTAAAACAAGAAAAAACTAAAGAGGAGTGGGAACTATCATCAAATAATTTTACTATTTTGATGCCTGGGCGTCTTACATATTGGAAAGGTCAAGAAATATTAATAGAGGCATTAAATATACTGGTAGAAGATTATAACAAAACTAACTTTCAAACAATTTTTTTAGGCTCTGATCAAGGAAGAAAAGTTTATAAAAAAAAACTTTTAAACCTAGCACTTAGATATCGTTTAAATAATAAAATAAAATTTATTGAAAATTGTAAAGAAATGCCTATAGCTTATTCATTAGCTGATGTTGTTGTTTCAGCTTCAATTGAACCCGAGGCATTCGGAAGAGTCTCTGTTGAAGCCCAAGCAATGGAAAAGCCCATAGTTGCCAGCGATCTTGGTGGATCTAAAGAAACAATTATTAAAGGAAAATCTGGCTTTCTTTATAAACATGATGATCCGCGTCAACTCGCTAAAACACTGAATGCTATCAGCGAATTAGATGATGACTCGTTGAATTTTATAGGAAACGAAGGTAGAAAAAACATTACAAAAAAATATGATGTTGAAGCAATGTGTGATTCAACTTTAAGAGAGTATAAAAAATTGTTAAATATATAATTAATGCCACAAATACAATTATTAGACGGAAAAAAAATTCCATTCACAAAATCAATAAGTGGTTTTGATCTTACAAAAAAAATTAGTAAATCTTTGGAAAAAGC
>JAOOKL010000045.1 GCA_028408025.1 Candidatus Pelagibacter sp.
GGATCTAAATATTTTATATTTTCAAAAATTGAAAAACCTGTGCCGGTCAGTCCTGATACTGACTCGAAAAAAGAGTTAATAAATGTAACCTGATAATTTCCGAGATAAAAAGGTATTGATAACAGAATAGAGATTAACAAATAAACAAGTATTATTAAAATCAACTGCTCTATAAAATGAATTCTTTTTGATGATTTTCTACCTATAAAAAAAAATAAAAAACCAAAAAATAGAGATAGTATAAGCGTGAATATATAAGAGTTTATACTTAAAAAGTAATCGAAATAAGATGAGTAAAGAATATTTATAAAAGCTAAAATGCTAATAGGAAAACAAAATAAACCTAAGTAATAACTTATTCCTTTAAAATTCATTATTAAATAGAGCTAACGCTAAATATACTCTCGACTTCTTTTAATTGTTCTCTTTTAGCAAGAAAAACTACTAGATCATCTTTTTCAAAAACAAAGCTTGATTTTGGGATTATCACCTCATCTTTTCTCACAATCGCACCTATTCTAATATCTTCAGGTAAGTTTGAGTCTTTAATCTTCTTATTTAATAATTCAGACTTTTCTAGAATTTTTGCTTCGATAAATTCATACTCTCCATCTAAAAGAGAGTATACAGTTCCGATTGTTCCTCTATGAACATGCTCCATTATTCTTGATACAGTTGTCATTCTTGGATCAACTAAATCGTCAATATTTAGTGAGTCCTGTAACAAATTGTAGTTTGTCTTATTAACTATTGCGATTGTTCTTTTCTTTAGTCCAGTTTTTTCAGCTAAAACACATGCCATCATATTATTTTCATCATCATTGGTAAGTGCTAAAACTGTTTCTGAGTCTTCTAAGTTGGCCTCTTTTAAAATTTCCTCATCTAAAGCGTCCCCATTAATTACCATTGAAGAAGAAAGTTCTCCTACTATTTCTTCAGCTCTTTGTTTATCTTTTTCAATGATTTTTACTCTAACTTCTTCAAAATTAGTCTCTAACATTTTGGCCAAATTTAACCCGATATTACCTCCACCAATAATTAAAATATTTTTAGAAATCTTTTCCTCGTGACCGAACGCCTTTAAAATTTCATTTAACTGATTACTGCTTACAACTAAATAAATATTGTCATCTACTTGTAAGGTGTCATTTTTTTTTAAATAAATAAACTTTTCTTTTCTAAGTGCACCAAGAATATTAGCTTTAAAACTTGGAAATTTTTTTGTCAAATCTTTAAGAGGTATATCTTTTATTGGACAATTTTTTTCAATTGAGATTTCTAGCATTTTTACTTTATCATTTGCAAAAGGAACATTATCTAACGCTCCAGGAGCCTCTAATCTTCTAAATAACGACTTAGCAACTTCAAGTTCTGGTGAAATAATAACATCAATTGGAATATTAGATTTATTAAAAAGCTTACCCCATTTACCTTCTAAAAAATCTTTAGTTCTTATTCGAGCAATTTTTTTTGAAATATTAAAAAGTGTGCTAGCTAGTTGACAAACTATCATATTAGTTTCATCATTACGAGTAACAGCAATCACCATATCAGCTTTTTCGCCCCCTGCATTTTCTAAAACACTCGGTAAAGTAGCTCTTCCAACAATTCCTTTTACATCCTGAGTATCGTTAATCTT
Source organism: Candidatus Pelagibacter sp. (assembly GCA_028408025.1). The sequence goes on from JAOOKL010000045.1 coordinate 1,640, forward strand.
TTTAATATCTTCAGATGACTGATCTACAACAGTTACTGAGTGTCCTTGAGCTGATAGCTGTTTACTTATTGAGAAACCGACTTTGCCGGCCCCACATATGATTATATTCATTTTAGTTGATTCCTTTTATACCCAGTGATTTTAATTTTCTATGCAGTGCGGATCTCTCCATACCAATAAAATCTGCTGTTCTAGAGATATTTCCATGATTTCTCTTTAATTGATTTATTAAATACTCTTTTTCAAAATGTTCTCTTGCTTCCTTTAAAGGAGAGGCAAAAGATTTTTTCTAAAAGTGTCTTATCATTTTCTAAAGAGGAAGAAGATGACAAAATATCATTCATAAGTTTATTAATATTTTCTTTGCTTTCATTTGCGGACAAGATTGTAACTCTTTCAACTAAATTTCTTAACTCTCTGACATTACCCGGCCAATTATATGTATATAAATTATCGTTTTTAATATCAATTTTAGGTTGTTGAACTCCATTAATTTCTGATAGTTTTTCTTTAAAATATTCTACTAATAAAGGTATATCCTCTGTTCTTGAACTTAAAGATGTTAGTTCAATTGGTACTACATTCAATCGATGAAATAAATCTTCCCTAAATTTACCGATTTCAACTAATTCTTTTAAATTTTTCGAAGTAGAAGATATCAACCTTATATTTACACTTATGTCTTTAGAACCATTTAATCTTTTAAATTTTTGGTCTATTAAAACCCTTAAAACATTAGCTTGAGTTTCAAAGGGAATTTCTGAAACTTCATCGATTAACAAAGTTCCCCTATTTGCTCTCTCTAATGCTCCAAAAGAAATATTTCCGTCTTCAAACTCCTGACCAAAAAGTTCTTTTTCATAGGTATTTTCTTTTAGAAGAGCTGCATTTAAAATTATAAAAGGCTCTTTAAATCTAGTAGAATTTTTATGAATTTTTCTAGCTACTAATTCTTTACCAGAG
>JAOOKL010000044.1 GCA_028408025.1 Candidatus Pelagibacter sp.
CTTTGAATTTACATGAGTTATTTTATCTGAGTCAAAGCATCTTACCAGGTGTATAATTGCGTCAACTTCTCTAATGTGGGACAGAAATTTGTTTCCTAATCCTTCACCTTTTGAGGCTCCTTTTACCAATCCTGCTATATCTACAAAAGTAATGTTTGCATAAATTTTTTTTTTAGATTTTGAAAGCTCAGATAATTGATCTAATCTTTTGTCTATAACATCGACAATGCCAATATTTGGGTCAATAGTACAAAAAGGAAAGTTTGCGGCCTCAGCGTTTTTTGAAGCAGTCAATGCATTGAACAATGTAGACTTTCCCACATTTGGGAGCCCTACAATTCCACATTTAAATCCCATTAAGATTTTGATTTACTTTGCTAGAAAAAAGATCAATTTTTTTATCAATTAAAGTTGGAATTAATTTTACAATATTCTCTGTGATCTCTTTGATTTTTTCTTCTTCATCTTCCTTAAAATCTTCTAAAACGTGATTATTAACTTTCTTTTTCGTCTTAGGATGGCCAATACCGATTCTTACTCTTGAATAATCTTTTCCAATAAATTTATCAATCGAGTCAATACCGTTATGCCCAGCACTAGAACCACCAAATTTAGCTTTGATCTTTCCAAAATCAATGTCCATGTCATCATGAAATACAAAAACATCTTTAGCTTCAATTTTAAAATAATCAATCAATTCTTTTATTGCAGTTCCAGAATTGTTCATGAACGTAAGAGGTTTTATAGCGTATATTTTTTTAGACTCGATATTTCCAGTTGTTAACAAACCTTTAAATTTAGGTTTTTGTTTTGACAATTTGAAATGTGTGTTGATAGCATCAATTATCTTAAAACCAATATTGTGTCTTGTATTAGTGTAGTTTGAGCCAGGATTTCCTAATCCGACAAGTAAAAGCATATCAATTATTTCTTTTCAGGAGGTTTTTTTTCAGGAGGTTTTTTTTCAGCTGGCTTTTTATCATCAGGTTTTTTGTCCCCGGCTGCTGCATCTTTTCCTTTTTCATCTTTTTTAGCTGGATCCCCATCTTTAGCTGCCGCATCTGCTCCTTCAGCTGAAACCTCTCCTTCAGCACCTTCTGATGTTTCTTCAGCAGGTTTTTCTGGTTCTTTAATTATTGTTGGCGCGGCAACGGTTGCGATAACGAAATCTCTATCGGTAATTGTCGGGAACACATTTTCAGGTAATTTTACAGACGAAATTTTTAAACTAGTACCTATATCGGTTCCTTTTAAATCAATTGTTATATCGCTAGGAATATTTTCTGCAGGACATTTGAGTTCAACTGCTCGTCTAACAATGTTGAGAACTCCTCCTTTTTTAAGACCAGGTGATTCAGGATGATTTATAAATTTAACTGGAATCTCTAAAACTATTTTTTTACCTGTTACAACTCTCATAAAATCAATATGAATAGGCTCTTCAGATATAACATTATATGCAACGTCTCTAGGTAAAACTTTTTCTTTTTTACCGTCTATATCTAATTCTAAAACTTTAGATAAAAAATTATCAGAATTGATAATTTCTCTGATTGCTTTTTTTTCAATAGAAATTTTTTGATTAGGATCTTTGCCTCCATACAAAATTGCAGGTATAAAACCACTTGACCTCAACTTATTAGTTGATCCTGTTGAGGTGTTCTCTCTTTTAATTGCTTTTAAGTTGCTCATTTATTTTTTATTGGAAAAGTTATATAACTCAACTAGTTTAATAAAACAAGCACTAATTGAACAAATCAGAAACTGAATTAGAATTAGCTATTCTTTTTATTGCCTCGGACATAAGCGAAGATATAGATAAGACCTCAATTTTATTGTTATTTTTAATTTTTTGAGAATTATCAATAGTGTCAGTTATTATAAGTTTTTTAATTTTTGAATTTTTAATTTTTTTAACAGCGTCACCACTTAAAACTGCATGGGTTATAAATACATAAACCTCATTTGCTCCACTTTTTTTAAGTGCATCTACAGCGTTAACAATAGTTCCTCCACTATCAATTATATCATCAACGATTATACAGGTTTTATTTTTAACATCTCCAATTATATTCATTACCTGAGATTTTCCAGGCACTGGTCTTCTTTTATCAATGATTGCAAGATCAGCTTTTATTCTTGTGGCCAAACCTCTTGTTCTTTGTACCCCACCTACATCAGGAGAAACACAAATTAATTTTTTATTATTAAATTTTTTTTTGATATATTTTGCAAATAGAGGAGTAGTAAACAAATTATCAACGGGCATATCAAAAAATCCTTGTATTTGTCCTGCATGAAGATCAACTGTTAAAACTCTGCTTGCTCCAGCGTTTGTTATCAGGTTTGCAACTACTTTTGCGGAAATAGAAGTTCTTGGTGCAACCTTTCTATCTTGTCTTGCATATCCAAAATAAGGAATTACTGCAGTAATATTTTTTGCTGAAGATCTTTTTAAGGCATCTATAACAAGAAGAAGCTCCATTAAATTATCATTAGCTGGATTTGAAGTCGACTGAACAACAAAAACACTATTACCTCTTATGTTTTCATTAATTTCAATATAAATTTCACCATCAGCAAACCTTCTAATATTTGTGTTAACTAATTTTAATTTTAATTTTTTTGAGATCTCTTTACTTAATCTTAAATTACTAGTTCCTGATAAAATCTTCATGA
>JAOOKL010000047.1 GCA_028408025.1 Candidatus Pelagibacter sp.
CACCACCAAGTCCTCCTAAAGTAAAAGCAGGTCTAATAATTGCAGGCAATCCAATTTGTTTTAGAGATTTAGATGATTGTTTAAAATTATTTACGATTTTAGATTTTGGTAAATCTAAACCAATTTCAATCATATTCTTTCTAAACTTCTTTCTATCTTCGGCATTTGCTATCGCTTTAGAATTTGCTCCAATTAATTCAATTCCATATTTTTTAAGGATGCCTTTTTTTTCAGCCTCCATAGCTAAATTGAGAGCAGTTTGTCCACCCATTGTTGGTAAAATAGCATCAGGCTTTTCTTTAATAAGAATTTTTTCAAGAACTTCTAATGTAATTGGCTCTATATAAGTTTTGTCAGCAACATTGGGATCAGTCATAATAGTTGCAGGATTAGAATTTATTAAAATTACTTTATAACCCTCATCTTTAAGAGCTTTACATGCTTGAGTGCCCGAATAATCAAATTCACAAGCTTGTCCAATAATTATTGGACCAGCACCTACTACCAATATCTTTTTAATATCTTTTCTTTTTGGCATTTTTTTTCATACTCGTAATAAATTGTTTAAACAAATAAACACTATCTTGCGGACCAGGATTTGACTCAGGATGATACTGAACTGAAAAAACAGGTTTACTTTTTAGCTGAATACCTTCAATACTATTATCGAAAAGTGATTGATGAGTAATCTTCACGTTTTTTGGCAAATTCTTTTTAACAACTTCAAAACCATGATTCTGACTAGTTATTTCTACTTTACCCTCGATTAAATTTTTTACCGGATGATTAGCTCCCCTATGACCAAGTTTCATTTTTTCTGTCTTTGCACCTAATGTTAAAGCTAATAGTTGGTGTCCCAAACAGATACCAAATACTGGTAAATTATTTTTTATCAATTCTTTTATAATCGGTATGGCATATTTTCCTGTCGCAGCTGGATCTCCAGGTCCATTAGACAAAAAAATTCCATTGGGTTTTTCTTTTAAAATATCCGCTGCACTTGTTTTACAAGAAACTATTGTGACTTTACAATTAAAGTCTGAAAAATATCTTAAAATATTTTTTTTAACTCCATAATCGATTGCCACAACATGTAATATCTTCTTTTTATTTTTTAAAAAACCATCACCTTTTTTCCATGTTTTAAAGTCATTCCAAACATAATTTTTTTTGGTTGTGACTTTCTGAGCCAAATCTAAATTTTTAAGGCCACTCCATTTTTGAGTTATTTTTAAAAGTTTTTTTAAGTTTAATTTATCTTTTTTTAAAAAAGATATTGTTCCTTTGGGCGCACCTTTATCTCTGATAAAATTAGTTAAGTTTCTTGTATCAATACCGGTTATACCTACAATTTTATTCTTCTTTAACCATTTATCAAAATGTTTTAGAGATCTATAATTTGAAGGATTAGTTATTTCAGCGTTTATAATTACACCTTTAGTCCAAATTTTGTCAGACTCATGATCTTCTTTATTAGCTCCAACATTCCCAACATGTGGAAAGGTAAAATTAATTATCTGGTCAGCATATGAAGGGTCAGAAATTATCTCTTGGTATCCTGTAATAGACGTATTAAAGCAAACTTCTCCCGTAGCTGTTCCGTGGTAACCTAAACCTATGCCTTTGAAAAATTTTCCATTTTGTAGAATTAAAATAGCGTTGGAATCGATCTTTTGAAGATTTTTGATAGAGTTTATATTTTGACCAAATTCCTTCAAATACAACTCATAAGTTAAAGTAAAAAACTTATAAACATGATTTTGCGAAACATATGAAATAGAAATATAATCGTCAAGAAAGTTCTTTTTATTTTAGGTAAGAATTGTGATTAAAATAAATTTTTATAATTTATGCCTCTTAAAAAACAAATAGAAGACAAGCTAAACGAAGCCTTAAAGGCCAAAGACAAAAACACCTATCCAACATTAAGACTTATAGTCTCAGCAATAAAAGATGCTGAAATAGCAGGTCGCTCTAAAGGTCAGAAGGAGATCAAAGATGCTGATATAACAAGTATTTTAAAAAAAATGATAAAGCAAAGAAATGAGTCCTGTGAAGTGTATAAAAAAGCTGGACGATCAGAACTTTTGGAGAATGAGACAAAAGAAATAAATGTCATTAGTGGTTTTTTACCTAAGCAGATGAGCGAAGCAGAGATGAAAAAAGTTTGTGAAGAAGCTATAAAGACGGTCGGAGCATCATCAATGAAGGATATGGGGAAAGTAATGGGAGAGCTTAAATCTAATCACGCAGACACATTAGATTTTTCAAAAGTAAGCGGAATAATTAAAGGACTTTTAAATTAAATGAAATATCCAAAGGAGTATCTCAATGAAATCAAATTAAGATTAAAAGTATCTCAAG
>JAOOKL010000046.1 GCA_028408025.1 Candidatus Pelagibacter sp.
ACTTTTTTTGGTACAGTAGGAGCAATTATCTTTGGAATTTTAGCAGCACAATTAGTCAATCAAAAAATTCAAGGTCGAACTTACATGCGAGGTATTTTGCTTTTTCCTTATGTGGGTCCTGTTGTAGCTTTGGCTTATACTTGGACTTTATTGTTAGACCCAAATAGCGGAACTTTAAATGCATTGTTGGTTAATTTTAATATTATAGAGAAACCAATAAACTTACTGGGCCAAAAATATATAACAATGAGTATTTTAGGTTTTGAATTTAAATTAAGACTAGCTTTAACTACAGTTATATTTTTTGAAATTTGGCGTTATTTTCCACTTGCTTTTCTTTTTATTTTAGCAAGATTACAAGCAATACCTCAAAGTTTATATGAAGCAGCGGAGGTGGATGGGGCAAGTCCAATACAAAAATTTATTTATATAACTCTACCTCAAATCACAGCAATAATTTCAATTTTATTCATGATTAGATTCATTTGGAACTTTAATAAATTTGAGGATATCTTTTTATTAACGGGCGGCGCATCAGGAACAAGAACACTTCCCATTAACGTTTACCAACAAGGGTTTGCTGTATCAGATATTGGGATGGGCTCTGCCGTTTCTATTGTGATTGTGATGTTACTTATAAGCTTTATGGTTATTTATTTTAGATTAATTGGAAAGAGGGCCAATGAAGTTTAAATCTTTAATAATATTTTTGATAATATCGTCTTTTTTCCTGACTTGTATTTTATCAATTTGGAAGATCATGTCCACCTTACAGGGTTTAAGTTTTACTAATTTAAACATCACACAAGTTTTCTCTATGGGTATTCTTTTATCTTTGGCCTTTATCTTAATCGGTAATAAAATTAATCACTTAATGAAGATTTTTTCTTTATCATTAGTATTTTCAATCATATATTTTTACGTAAATGAGACATCTCCGTATTGGTATAGTTTTGGGGTTTTTTTAATCACTTTATTTTTTATAAATAAACTCACAAAGTATAGCATGGAGTCTTTGAAGGAAGATTTCATGTCTGAAAAGATTATTTTTGATTTTATCACCTTATTTGGCATTGTCTTCTTTGCATTTGTAATTTTATTTCCATTTTATATTATGTTAGTTACAAGTTTTAAAACTCAGATAGCTTTACTGGTAAATCCTTTAGACTTTAGTCTTGATTTCACAAAAAGTTTAACTGATTTATTCAAGTCTTATTTTGTAATTTTTGAAACTTATAATTTTGGAAGATATATCTTAATAAGCTCAGCTGTTTCTATTGGAACTGTAATTATAACACTAATATTTGCAATACCCGCAGCCTATGCTGTTGCTAGATTAAATTTCTTTGGAAAAAACTTTTTATCTACATCAATTCTAATAATTTATATGTTCCCGGCTATTGTATTAGTAATCCCTTTGTACACTGTGTTTAGTCAACTTGGATTAAGAAATTCAATTTTTGGTTTATTGATAGTTTACACAGCAACTACTTTGCCTGTAGCTATTTATATGTTGCAAGGATATTTTAAAAGTATTCCAAAAGAAATTGAAGATGCGGGAATTATGGATGGTCAGAATTGGTTTGGTATAATCTTAAAGATTATCATTCCTTTAAGTTTACCAGCCATTGCATCTGTCGCACTCTATGTTTTCATGATAGCTTGGAATGAATTTCTTTTTTCATTGATGTTTTTAGATAGCCCTAAATCGTTTACCTTATCAAGAGCTATCCAGTATTTAAGTGGGGATGCTGAAACTCCACGCCAATATTTAATGGCTGGATCAGTAATAGTTACTTTGCCTGTGCTTTTTATTTTTATATATTTTGAAAAATATTTAGTCAGCGGTCTTACTGCCGGAAGCGTAAAAGAATAATTATTATTTAGCCCCTCAATTTATATTATAAATCAAGTAAAATTAATTTGCGTAGTCTTGTACGAGACCTGTACGCAGAAACGGAAAATAATTTTTTTTTACTTCTTTAAAACTCTTGTGTATTAATATATTAACAATAACAATATAAATAACGACGTGCCCTCGTGGTGAAATTGGTAGACACAAAGGACTTAAAATCCTTGCCCTTTTGGGAGTGCCAGTTCGAGTCTGGCCGAGGGCACCATAATAAGTAATTAAGTTCAGAAAAAACTAATGGAATTAAAGAAAAATGATTTAAATTATTCTTTGCTCAAAAAGAGTGAAATAGACAAATTATTGAAAATAATTAACAAAACAGAAAAAATTAATCCATCAAAGACAAAAACAAAAAAAACCAAAAAAGAGTGGTTGTGGCAATACAAAAACTTACCAACAAATAAATCTTTTTGCTACTTAGCGAAAGATAAAAAAGAAATTATTGGCTACTATCATGTGCCGACATTTAAATTTAACTTTGATAACAAAGTCTATTTGATTGGAAATGTTCAAGACGTAGGTATTTTAAAAGAATATAGAAATTTAGGAGTTTT
>JAOOKL010000048.1 GCA_028408025.1 Candidatus Pelagibacter sp.
TTTTCAAATTAATCTTGTTTGTTAAAACCCTTTTTTTGACTTCATTTTTCAAGTTTGATTTTTTTGAAATTTTTAAAAATTTAATAATCCTATTTTTAAAAATTGTATCTCTATAAATTTTGCTAACAACAGCATCAGCGCTAAAAAGTGGACCAGCTTTGCTGGACAGTATTTTACTAGCCGTAGTTTTACCAGACGCTAAAGAGCCTGTAATTCCAATCTTTTTCATTTTAATTTCGAGATTAGCAAATCAATTAATTTTTCATCTATTTCAGGATTTATCTTATTCCATAAGTAAAAAGATTTTTGCCCCTGATATATAAACATATCTAAGCCATTAAACGTTTTTATTTTTTTCTCTTTTAAAAACTTTACTGTATTTGTCTCTAGTGGATTATAGATAGTATCAATATAAATTAGATTATTTTTAACATTATCAAATTTAAATTCAAAATCTTTTCCATTCTTCAAGCCCAAGCTGGTAGCATTAATGATAACATCAAATTTTGTTATTTCATCTTTTAATGATTTCCATTCTAAAACGTTCAAAAAATTAAATTTTTGTTTCATAAATAAAGATTTTTCATGAGTTCTATTTATTATTGAAATATTATTAATCTTTGACTTACGAAGAGATAAAATAACCGATGGTGCTACACCCCCAGAACCTATAACCAAAGCTTTTTTATTTTGCGCATTAGTAATTTCTTTTAAATATGCTGCTTGCAAACCAAAAACGTCTGTATTTTCACCTACAAGAACACCTGCATCGTCAAGAAAAATTGTATTTACTGAATTAGTCGATTTTGCATCATTGACTAAATTGTCTACAAAAGGAATTATTTTTTGCTTGAATGGCAACGTTACGTTAATTCCAGCTAATTCTTTATTTCTTATTTTATCTGTAACTTTATGAAGATTTTTTTCGTCAGATTTTATTAATTCGTATTTTGCGTTAATATTGTACTTTTTAAACCAATAATCATGCAATATTGGTGATAAAGAGTGTTCTACTGGATTTCCAACTATCGCAAAAAATTTTTTACTCATCATTTATAATTTCTAATATAATTCATTATCTGTTTTATTGGCAAACCCATAATAGAGTCTCGATCACCATTTATATACTCGAAAAGACTTAAACCGTCAGCTTCTATTTGATAAACACCATATCTTAACAAAGTATCTGTATCTATTTTATCTAAATATTTAATTAATTCTGCATCAGAAAAGTTTTTCATTTTTAGCTCTGATTGGTCTGAATGATTCCATAACATTGCACCATTTTTAGAAATGCAAACTGAACTTATGAGAAAATGTTTTGAGTTATTTAGTTCCTTTAAAATATTTAATGCTTCTGTTCTTGATCTGGGTTTATTTATTATTTTGTTATTCAATGAAATAACACTATCTGCTCCTAATACTAACCGTTCAGGATTTTGATTACTTACCTTTATAGATTTTATTTCAGCTAGGTTTTTAGATATAACCAATGGTGTGGCTTGTTGTTTTAATAATGACTCTTTTATCTGATCCTCATCAACATTTGATATTTTTACATCACAATCAATTTTATACTTATCTAGAATTTTTTTTCTTACACCGCTTTTGGATGCTAAAACTATCTTCATTATTTATTCTTATTTATTTCAAAGATTTTCAAAATTGAGGCTGCTGTTTCCTCAACAGATTTTCTACTAACATCTATAATTGGCCATTTATATCTATTGAATAACTTTTTAGATCTACTGACTTCGTCTTTAATAAAATCAATACTTGTATATTCTTTTATTTTACTATCTTTCATAATTGCAACTCTATTACGCCGTATATCTGCCAATCGCTCAGGGTCAGCAACGAGACCTATTACACAAACTTTATTTTTGCTGGATATAAGGTCTTCTGGAATTTTTTGATCTAGTACTAGAGGAATATTTATTGTTTTATAACCTCTGTTTGCTAAATATATCGAAGTTGGTGTTTTGCTCGTTCGACTTACACCTAGTAAAATTATATCTGCTTTACTAACATCATCTAATTTTTTTCCATCATCATGAGACATGGTAAACTGTATTGCTTCTATTCTTTTATAGTAATCATCATCTAAAACGTGTTGAGCGCTAGGTTTGTGTATTGCTTTTTGATTTAATAGTTTAGAAAAGTTTAATATTAAATTTCCTAGAATTCCAAAACAAGGAACATTATTTTTTTCACT
>JAOOKL010000049.1 GCA_028408025.1 Candidatus Pelagibacter sp.
GTTGTTAGCTGCTCTAGAGAAAAAAGGATAATTATGAGTGATTTAAAAGATAAAGTAATTTCAGAAATTAAAAAGATCTACGATCCTGAGATCCCCGTCAATATTTATGAACTTGGCCTTATCTACAAGATAGAAATTGATGATGATAAAAAAGTTGATATAGAGATGACCTTAACTTCACCAAATTGTCCAGTAGCAGAGAGTTTGCCAAATTCAGTAAAAGATAATATATTGAAAGTTGATGGCATCAAGGACGTTAATTTAAAATTAGTTTGGGATCCTCCTTGGAGTAAAGATAAAATGTCTGAAGCGGCTAAATTAGAATTAAATTTATGAGTGAACAAATAATTAAATTAAGTGACAATGCGGTAAGTAGAATTAAAGAAATAATGTCAAAGGCCGAAAACTCTACCATAGGTGTGAGGGTTGGAGTAAAATCTGGAGGTTGCGCAGGCATGTCCTACATTATGGAGTATGCAAAAGATGTAAGACCGAACGAGGAAGTAATTGAAGATAAAGGAGTTAAAGTTTTAATTGATCCTAAAGCGGTGATTTATCTTCTAGGCACTGAAATGGATTATAAAAAAGAGAAGTTTGCTTCCCAATTTGTTTTCAATAATCCTAATGAAACTGAACGATGTGGATGCGGAGAGTCCTTTAAGGTTTAATTTTAACCACTGTAATACATCTCAAACTCTATAGGATGAGGTGTGTGTTCAAATTTATAAATTTCTTGGAATTTTAAATCAATGTAAGCATCGATCTGATCATCAGTAAACACACCACCTTGAGTTAAGAATTTTCTATCTTTATCTAAATTTTGCATTGCTTCTCTTAATGAACCACAAACAGTTGGTAACTTTTTTACCTCATCTTCAGATAAAGTGTATAAATCTTTATCAAAAGATTTACCTGGATCGATTTTATTCTTAATTCCATCTATTCCAGCCATTAACATTGAAGCAAATGTTAAGTAAGGATTACCAGCAGCATCAGGAAACCTAATTTCCATTCGTGCAGCTTTGGGATTATTTATTATCGGTATTCTACATGATGCAGATCTATTTCTTGCTGAATATGCTAAAATTACAGGGGCTTCAAAACCAGGTATTAGTCTTTTGTAGCTGTTGGTAGTGGCATTAGAAAAAGCATTAATCGCTTTGGCATGTTTCAAAATACCTCCAATGTAGTACAAAGCAGTTTTTGATAAACCAGAATATTCTTTACCCATAAATACTGGCGTGTTCCCTTTCCAAATTGATTGATGACAGTGCATACCAGATCCATTGTCACCTTTTACAGGTTTAGGCATAAAAGTAGCAGTCTTACCAAAAGAGTGCGTAACCATTTGTACTGCATATTTGTAAAGTTGAAGATTGTCAGCCATATTAGTTAATGTTCCAAAGTACATACCTAACTCGTGTTGGCTTGGAGCAACTTCGTGGTGATGTTTTTCTACTTTAACTCCCATATCTCTAAGAGCTTTTAAATATTCTCCCCTCATATCCTGTGCACTGTCCACAGGAGGGACAGGAAAATATCCTCCTTTAATCCCTGGTCTGTGACCCATGTTTCCATTTTCATATTTTTTTCCAGTATTGTAAGGACCCTCAGAACTATCAATGTTAAAACTTGTTTCGTTCATATCATTTTTAAATCTCACATCGTCAAACACAAAAAACTCCGGTTCAGGACCAAAATATGATTTGTCTCCAATTCCAGATTTTTTTAGGTAATCTTCAGCTTTCTTTGCAGTCCCTCGCGGATCCCTTTCGTAGGGATCTTTTTTTACAGCATCAAGAATATCGCAAAAAATGTTAAGTGTTGTGTGAGAATTAAATGGATCAATAATAGGTCTAGATAAATCGGGTTTTAAAAGCATGTCTGACTGATTGATAGCTTTCCAGCCTGCAATTGATGAACCATCAAAAAACACACCATCATTTAATAACTCGTCATCTACAACAGTAGCATCCATCGTCACATGTTGCAGCTTTCCTCTTGGATCTGTAAATCTTAGATCCACAAACTCAACTTGTTTGTCTTTCATCAATTTTAGAATGTTATTTGCGCTCATATAATTTTTATTTTAGTTACAAACTTCTAAGAACATATATACTGGAGTTTTTTAAATGTATATTTAAAATCATATATCTGATATGCATTTTACACAT
>JAOOKL010000005.1 GCA_028408025.1 Candidatus Pelagibacter sp.
ATATGTTTCTTAATACTAACTGAAAAATAATTCTTAATTAATCTTTTTTTCCTCAAAAATTTTAAAGTATTAATCACCGAATTATCTTTTTTTTTTATATTTTTAGAGAATTTTCCTAAAAATTTTATTTTATCTTTTGAAGTTCTATTTTTTTTTATCTTTATTTCATCAAAAAGATCTACCAAACAAAAGTGGGACTGTATTTGATGTAAACCATTTTTTAACTTTCTATTAACGTTTAATGAGAGGTTAATTTTTGAGAAGGATTTAAAAACCATGGCAAATTATAAACCCAAAATTAATTTTTTTCTTACCTGATTTTTAAGTTCATCCTCTGTTTCTTCAAGATTTAATACATAGCTCCAATAATATCTCGCCTGAATTTTATTTCCATATCTCCACAAAACATCTCCAAAATGATCGTTAACTATAGGGTCAGCAGGCATTAATTGGACAGCCATTTGTAGATAATTTTTAGACCTCTCATATTTTTTTAGTTTAAATAAAGCCCAACCTAAAGAGTCAATAATATATGGATCATTAGATTTTAAATTATTTGCTCTCTCTAACATCTTTAAAGATTTTTCAATTTTGACACCCTTCTCTATCCAAGAATAAGCTAGGTAATTTATTACATAAGCTTGATCAGGATCTGCTTCTAGAGATGCCAGCAAATCTTGTTCTGCATTTTCCCATTCACCTAATCTCTCGTAAGCAACACCTCTGCCATCAGTAATTTCTGGGTAAAGAGGGTGAGTTTTATCTATTAATTGAATTATCTTGCTATAATAATTTATTGCTTCCTCATATTTTTTATTTCTTTTTAAAAACTCTGCGAAATCAAAAGTGTCATAAAAATTTTTGTTAGTAAGTTTTTTGTAACTGTCAGTCATTAGTTTAATCGCTTCTACATCTTTTTTCTCTATGAGAAGAATCTTTGCTTTTTGTTTGGCTGCGTACCACAAATAAGTAGATCCTTGTTTTTTCATTTGATCATAAATTTTTTTGGATTTTTTAAAATTCTCTATCTTATAAAAATTTTCTGCGAGTAATGTGTCAAACGAACTAAAATCCTTATTTAAATATTTTGATAAATTTAAATAAAAATTTGAGAGTGAATACATTGACTGTGAAGAAAAAGCATTAGCAGTAATGTAAAAAATTTCAGCAATTACATTTGACCGGTCCTTGCAATTAAAATTAGACTTAAAATTTTCATTTTTGTTGAGATCTATTTTGTACTGATTTAATAATAAATTTCTTGGATATGTTTTAGTAGATGAGTCTAAAATATTTTTAGCTTCCTGAACTCTTCCTGAGTTGTGTAAAAAAGAGACATAAAAATAATTATATCTAGAGAAATCTATATTCTTGTCATTAACAAGTTTTTTAAAAAAAATATCAGCATTATCATCATTGAAATAACAATGTAAAAAAACGTTTTGTATTCTTTTTAAGTTTTCAAATACAGGCTCGGTAGAATTAATTTTTCTTTTTGCGGATTCTAAATTGGTGTTATCTAAGTCGACCCAGTTCAACATTGACTCAGTAATAAACGAATTTAATAAAATCTCTTTTTTTTCATTTTTAATCTTTAAAAAATATTTTTGAGCTAGATCATATTTTTGATTTTTTACGAAGTAGACACCTATCACTAAATCACTTTCAAACGTGCTTAAATTTTTCTTTTCCAGTTTTTTTGCAAAATTAAATGCTTCGTTTATTTTGCCTAAATTTATTAAAGTGAATAAATATTTTTTTGCAAAATTTAAGTGATTTATCTCAAAATTATTTAATCTATTAAAGTATTTATAAGATTCACCATATTGATTATTATTTAAAGATAATATGCCTGAGAAGTAATTTGAAACACTTCTTCCATTAACTGAATGTTCTGGATTTTTTGCTTCAACTGTGGAAAAAAAAATGATAACAAAAAGAGATTGTAACGTAAATTTAAGAATAGTTTTTAAATTTTTCATATAAAAATGCTTAAAAAAATTAACACAAAAACAATCAAACTAATTAAATTTTATAAGCTCATTAATTATAATTTAGTTTACAATAATAAGGCAATCAATAGATATAAAAATAATAATTACAAAATCACCCCAGATAAATCCAATAAGCTAGAAAAACTTAAAATCGCTATTTCTAATATTAAAAATTGTGAATTAAAAAAGAATGCTTCTCAAATGGTTTTTTCTGATGGCAACCCAAAAGCGAAAATCATGTTAATTGGAGAGGGTCCAGGATCTAATGAGGATAAAGAGGGCATTCCTTTCGTTGGAAGAGCCGGAATTCTCTTAGACAAGATGTTAGCCGCAATTAATTTAGATAGAAAAAAAGTGTATATATCTAACATAGTTAATTACAGACCACCTGAAAATAGAAAGCCTACAGACGAAGAGATTAAAAGATATCTGCCGTTCATTACTGAACACATAGAAATTATAAGTCCAAAAATATTAATCTTATTAGGAAGCACAGCTATGAATGCGCTGGTTGGGAATGATAGTGTAATTTCAAAAGTGAGAGGGAAATGGATAGAAAAACAAATTGGAAATTGTAGAATATCGACAATTGTGACTTTTCATCCAGCATTTTTGATGAGACAACCAGCACAAAAGAAATTATCTTGGATAGATTTAAAAATGATAAGAGATAAAAAATCTAAACTTAATATTTAATTGAAAAAATTAATTACAGCCGGTGTTGACGAAGTTGGGAGAGGATGTCTAGCAGGGCCTGTTGTCTCGGCAGCTGTTATTCTTAAAAAAGGTATAAATCTCAAACTTTTAAAGGATTCAAAAAAAATTACTTTTAGAAAAAGAGAAAACATCTCTGAACATATTAAAGAAAATTCTTATTTCGCAATCGGATTAGCCACTGTTGAAGAAATTCTTAAATTAAATATTTTACATGCATCTCTTCTTTCGATGAAAAGAGCAATCAATCAACTAATAATTAAACCAGACATAACTTTAATTGACGGTAATTTCGCTCCAGCAGGTATAAAAAACTATAGAACAATCATTAATGGAGATGCAAAAGTTAAAGCTATCAGCGCAGCTTCTATAATCGCAAAAGTTTATAGAGATAGACTAATGATAAAATTATCTAAAAAATTCTCTGATTATGCTTGGGATAGAAATTTTGGATACGGTACAAAGGCCCATTTAAAGGGTTTAAAAAAATTTGGCATAACTGCCCATCATAGAAAAGGTTTTAAACCAGTACACAAGATATTGTCGAGTTAAGAATCTCGAGCACAAGAGAACTCCTTTTTTTTCTAAAATGATTTGACCCTGGATTCAATTTAAGGTTGAATCAAGAAAATGTTAAAATTCTCTAACAAAATTTTTAATGGTGATTGTCTAAAGGAAATTAAAAAAATTCCTGATAAATCTTTTGACTTAGTTTTTGCAGACCCTCCTTACAACATGCAGATTGGTAAAAAATTAACTCGACCTGATGCAAGCAAAGTGAATGGTGTAAATGATAAGTGGGATCAATTTAGTAGTTTCAAACACTATGACAAGTTCTGTGTTGCCTGGCTAACCGAGTGCAAAAGAATTTTAAAAGATAATGGAAGTATTTGGGTAATAGGATCGTATCATAATATTTTTCGTCTAGGTTATCACTTACAAAATTTAGATTACTGGCTGCTTAATGATGTTATTTGGAGAAAGAATAATCCTATGCCAAATTTTAGAGGTACACGATTTACTAATGCACATGAAACTCTAATCTGGGCGTCTAAAAATAAGAAATCAAAATACACATTTAATTATCAATCGTTAAAGTGTTTAAATGATGACTTACAGATGAGATCAGACTGGACATTACCTATTTGCAACGGAAAAGAAAGACTAAAGAAAAACGGAAAAAAAATCCATTCTACACAAAAACCAGAAGCGCTTTTACATAGAATTATTTTAGCTACCACAAACAAAGGTGATGCCATCTTTGATCCTTTTTTAGGCACTGGAACAACAGCAGTGGTTGCTAAAAAATTGGGTAGAAAATTTTTTGGAATAGAAAGAGATGAGAAGTATTTCAAAGCTGCTAGTGAACGAATAAAAAAAGCTAAGGTAATTAAAGATGAGTATTTAGATACCATTGAAAACAATAAATCAAAACCAAGAATACCTTTTGGTTCTCTTGTGGAGCTAGGAATATTAAAGCCAGGCACTACCCTATTCGATCCAAAGAAGAAAATTAATGCTAAAATTATGGTTGATGGAAGTATCAAATATAAAGAGTCAGAAGGTTCTATTCATAAAGTGGCAGCGACAATTATGGGAACTGAAAGCTATAATGGTTGGACTTATTGGCATTGTAATATTAATGGATCCACTATTGTAATTGATAGTTTAAGGCAAAAATTTATCAATGAAACTAATGCCTAATTCTTATAAACTTTACCTAAGTATCTTTTAACAAAAAATCTACGTTTTACCAAAAACTTCAAAAATAGATTTCTTATATTTTGCATAATTTTGCTTGAAAAGTGGAATGCGAAGAAATTAAAATTTGATCTACTTCTTATGATTTTTGCCCTTTTTGATCTTATTTCAAAATAATTATTTTCTTTATCAAGCTTATCTTTTGTCAATAAATTAAATATTTCAAAAGCACTTTCTATAGATTGTCCAGCACCTTGAGCGAGTGTTGGCAAAAACCCATTAAAAGCATCTCCAATATAGAATACTTTTTTATTGGAAGAAGGAATAATTTTTGGAGTAAAATATAAAGGCCATGTTTTCATTCCATTCTCAAATATACTTTTTAATTTTGGATTTTGTTTTAAAATTATTTCTTGAACTAACTGTTTGACATTATCAGGTTCATATTTTTTACATCTCATTATACAAACCATATTAATTTCTTTTTTATTATTTATTGGATAAAGAACAATATGACTGTTACTTCCAAGCATCAAACTTATATTTTCTTCATTAATATCAAATTCAGATTTTGAATTTAATATAAGTCTTGCTGCAATAGCTTTTTTGAATCTTGGTTCATTTTTTTTCGTTTCAAAAAATGACCTTGTGTTTGAAAATATTCCATCAGCAGCAACAACGAAATCTACCAGATCATTTGTGTTGTCATCAAATTTGATAAGAACTTTGTCTTTTATTTCGGAGACTTCTTTTATTTTTTTTCCGAAGCGAAGATGCTGTGTGTAAATATCTTCCTTCAAAAATTCGATTAAAGTAGATCTTTGAAGCGTTGTGTATTTTGCATCAGGGCTATTAAACTTGGATAAATTTAAATCACATATTTTTTCATTTTGTATATTATAAATGTCTATTGTTTTTGGGTGAAAAACTTTTTCGTTATTGATTTTACTAAAACTTATTTGATTTAAAATTTTTATACTATTTGTTGCTAGTTGAATACCGTACCCCTCCTCAAGAGACAAGCTTTCTTCTCTTTCATAAACCATAAATTCATGATCTGTATATTTTTTAATTAAGTTTGCTAAAGTTAGGCCTGCTATACCTGCACCAATAATAGCTAATTTTTTTTTCATTAATATAAATTTGAAACTTGTCTAAAGATTCTCTTAGTGAAAGTTGGTATAAATTCTTTATTACTTGTTAAAGAATACCAATTATATGTTGTAGGTATTTTATCTGAAAATTTATAGTACAAATTTATATTCAATTTTAAATTTGAAATAGAATTTGTATAATTTGTTAAAAATTTCCAATTTTTTTTAGATAACCCATTAGACTCTCTGATTTCTGGTAAATTAAAATTTTTTAAAAAACTTATTTGGTTATTTTTTTTCAAAGCTATTTGTTTTTTTTTGTTTACATAACAAAAAACATCATAATTTTTATCTTTAATCATTTTTTTAATAGGATTCTCAATTTTTTTATTAGACTTAAAATACTTACAGGAATTATTCAAACAACAAGTAATGCAATTTGGGTCCTTTGGTTTACATACCAAAGCACCAAATTCCATTATAGCCTCAACAAAATCTGCATTACGATTTGTATTAAATAATTTTGTTTTGTTACTTAAAATTAATTTTTCAAAATTTATTTTTGTTATTTCTTTATTTAAATATCTTGAAAATACTCTTTTCACATTGCCGTCTATTGCGATTGTAGGCATGTCGTAAACCAGGCCCAATAAAGCATTTCCAGTATAATCTCCTATACCTGGCAGCTTTTTAATTTCTTCTAATGTTTTTGGTAGTTTTAACTGATATTTGTTAACTAGTTGTTTAGCGCATGCTAAAAGGTTTCTTGCTCTTCTATAATATCCCAAACCTTCCCACATTTTAAGAATTTCTCTATCATTGCTTTTTGATAAAGCTTTCAAAGTTTTATATTTTTTTGTAAAATTGATAAAATACGGAATAACAGTTTTTACTTGAGTTTGTTGCAGCATAAATTCACTTAAAAGCCTATAATAAAGCTTTTTATTTGATTTTTTGCTAACACGCCAAGGTAAGTTGCGTTTATTATTATCATACCAACGTATAATTTTATTTGATAAATTAGAATCTATATGCATTACAAAGAGAATAATAAATATAAGTTTATCACACAAGGGTTGCGACCATTTTCAAGTTCTATTCCAAAAACACTAAAAAAATATTTAAAAAAAGGGGGCTATAATTACTCAAATATTGTTGATAACTGGACAACAATGGTCAATAAAAAAATATCGGACTCATGTTACCCAATTTCAATTAAAATGGGAAAAGAGATGAAAAATGCAACCTTAGTATTAAATGTTATTCATGGCAAAGAGCTTGAAATAGAATATGCAAGAACAGAAATTATCGATAAGATTAATACTTTTTTTGGTTATAATTGCATTAGTCAAATAAACCTAAAAATTATAGAAGAAAAAATTAAACCTAAAAAGAGTAAATTTCCTAAGATTAAAAATCTTTCTAAAATAAATGATAAAATAGCAAACGTCCAAAATTTTGAATTAAAAGAATCTTTAAAAAATTTTTTGAAAGCATTTAATGAAAAAAATAAATAAATTATTTTATATAATAATACTTTCTGTACTCTTTGTTTTTCCAGTAAAAGCTAAAAATATTTTACAAATTGGCGTGTCAAACGCAAAGGTAACGGTAAAAGTATTTTCTTCTTTAACATGTCCGCATTGTGCAAATTTTCATTTAAATATTTTTGAGAATTTAAAAAAAGATTTTATTGACAAAAATTTGGTCAAATTTGAACATCATAGCTTTCCTTTAGATCTGGCAGCGCTTAATGCAGAATTGATTGTTAGATGCCACGGTGACTCGAAAAAAAGTTTTCAATTATTAGGTGAAATTTATGCAAAACAAAATAATTGGGCTGTGGGATCTGATATAAATGTTATTAACGAATCTTTAAAAAAAATAGGTTTAGAAAGTGATTTAAGTAAAAGTTCTATGAATAGCTGTCTTGAAAATGAAACACTTCAACAACAAATTTTAAATGAAAGAATTAACGCTCAAAAAAACTATCAAATTTCTTCAACACCCACGATTTACATTAATAAAAAAAAATACGACGGTAAACATGATTATAAAAAACTTAAGAAAGCAATAGAAAAACTATTATAGATGAAATTTAAAAAATTAGAGATAAGTGGATTTAAATCTTTTTCTGAAAAAACAACTTTTTTAATTCAAGATGGCTTAACTGGAATTGTTGGACCAAATGGGTGTGGAAAATCAAATATAGTTGAGTCTTTAAGATGGTGTATGGGAGAAAGCTCGGCAAAAAGTATGAGAGGTTCAGGAATGGAGGATGTAATATTTTCTGGGACTTCAAATAGACCCTCTAAAAATATTTCAGAGGTTGCCTTATTGCTTGATAATAAAGATAAAGATGGTCCTTCACAGTATAAGAATTTTGATGAGATTGGAATAAAAAGAAAGATAGAAAAAGATAAAGGTTCTAAGTATTACATTAATGATAAAGAGGTTAGGGCTAGAGATGTTCAAACTTTTTTTGCAGACCTATCCACTGGCGCTCACTCACCTTCTTTAATCAGTCAAGGCCGAATAGGTCAGCTTGTTACTGCAAAACCTATTGAAAGAAGATCCATTCTTGAGGAAGCTGCAGGAATTTCAGGTATACACGCAAGGAGACAAGAGGCAGAAACAAGACTTAACGCAGCTGAAAATAATCTTAAAAGGGCGGATGAACTCAAAAGACAACAACAGAAACAGTTAGATAATTTAAAAAAACAAGCGGAAGAAGCTACTAGATATAAAGAGATATCAAAAGAGATTAAAAAGATAGAGTCTGGATTATACTACCTAAAGATTAAAGACATTGAAAAAGATAAAAAGAAAATTCAAGAAAAACTCAGTGAGTTAGATGATGAAGTAAGTGCGATTAATATAGACTTAAATCACAATAACACTCTATTGGAGGAGGAAAATAAAAAATTATCTCCGCTAAGAGATAAAAAAATGGAAAGCGCTGCAAAACTACAAAAATTGAATTTAGATATGTCAAGTTTAGACGATGAAGAACTCAGAGTAAAATCTTTACAGATTAAACTTGAAAAATCTATAAAGACCATAGAGTCTGACTTAGAACGTGAAAGAAGTATCTCGCTAGATGCATCTCTCAACGAAAAGAGAATACTGAGAGAAAAAGAAGAGTTATTAAAAACCGAAAATGAATTAATCGAGGTAGAGTCCACTTCATCTAAAGAATTGAGTAAATCAAAGTCGCATTTGGATAATCTTCAAGCTCAACTGGAAGAAATATTAAACAAAATTGAACACTTAATCGACAAAGAGCAAAAGCTAACAAAAGAAATTTTTTACGAATTAAAAGGACTTGTAAAAAAAATTACTATTTCCCAAGAGGAGTATGCTGAAAAATATGGTAAAAATAAATCTATTCAAAGCGACTCCATTAAAAGAAAAGAAAGAATAAAGAATATTGATGTAGAGCTTGAAAATTGGAGAAATTTGAAAAGTAATTCTGAGAAAATGATCTCGGAACTTGAAGAGAGAAAATCAAAAATTAAAATTGAATTGGATGAAAATCAAAAAAATCCTGAACGTATCGCTTCGTCAAAAGGTCAGAATTTACAAAATTTAGAGAATACAAAAAAAAGAAATGAGGAAATAGCAACAGAATTGATTGAGGCTGAAAAAAAACATAATTTGATAAATCAAAATTTGAGAGAGATACAATTGAAACTATCTGGTCTTAAAGAAAATAAAGCTAGAAATGAGGCTACTATAGAAGGAATAGATAACAGAAAAAAAGATTTATTGTACTCTGTTAAAAATGAATTAAGAATTGAAAATGAAAAATCATTATTTTCTCAATCGGATTTAAGTAATTTGGCGGAGGAAAACCTACCTAGCATTGATAAACAATCAGAAAAAGTTGAAAAAATAAAAAAACAAAGAGAGTCACTTGGTTCAGTTAACCTGCGAGCTGATGAAGAAACTAAAAAATATGAAGAAGAAATAAAAAAGATGGAGGATGATAGAGCAGATCTTTATTCTGCAATTATAAAACTCAAGACAAGTATAGACGAACTTAATCAAAAAGGTAGGGAGAGACTCTTAGAAGCATTTACAAAAGTAAATAGAAAATTCAATGAAGTTTATACTAAATTGTTTAGTGGAGGCTCTGCAAAAATTGAATTGGTTGACTCCGATGACCCCCTTGAAGCAGGTTTAGAAATGTTTGTATCTCCACCAGGTAAAAGACTTCAATCAATTACCCTTTTGTCTGGAGGAGAGCAAGCTCTGACTGCACTGTCACTAGTTTTTGCAGTGTTTCTTGTTAATCCATCTCCTATATGCGTTTTAGATGAAGTTGATGCGCCATTAGATGATGCAAATGTAACAAGATTTTGTGCGCTTCTTGATGAACTCACAAAAATCACTAAGACAAGATTTATTATTATTACCCACCACGCTCTAACAATGTCAAGAATGCATAGACTATATGGAGTTACAATGGCTGAAAAAGGAGTTAGTCAACTTGTTGCAGTTGACTTGCAAAAAGCAGAGGGACTTGTGGCTTAAGAATGAATACGCCGAATGATTTTAAAACTCGCCTTAAAATTGCAAAATCCAAAATAGAAAAGAACGATACTTCAGATAATGAAAAAAGGGGCACATTTATGGGCAATGCTTTCAAATTATGGACTGAGTTAGTTGCTGCAGTAGCAGTTGGGACAATAATTGGGTTTATTTTAGATAGCTGGTTTGATACTAAACCATGGTTAATAATAATTTTCTTTTTTTTGGGGGCTGCGGCAGGCATGTTAAATGTAATACGGGCAGCTAACAAAATGCAGAAAGAAAACTAAAAGGTTTTTATGGCAAGCAATCCAATGGAACAATTTGCGGTCCACAAAATTGGTCCCGAGATAAAAATAGCAGGAGTTGATTTATCTTTCACAAATGCAAGTTTATTTATGGTTATTAGTGCCTCTATTATTATTTTGTTCTTATTTTTGGGTTCTAAAGAAAAAAAAATAATTCCCGATAAATTACAACTTATTGCTGAAATGTTTTATACGTTTGTTGCAAAAATGATAAGTGATACTGCCGGCTCAAAAGCTAAACCCTATTTTCCATTTATTTTCAGCTTATTTATGTTCGTATTACTATGTAACATGGTCGGAATGCTTCCATATTCTTTTACTGTAACTAGCCATATTATTGTAACTCTAATCATGGCGCTATTCATTTTCGTTGCAGTAACAATAATTGGTTTCATCAAACATGGTTTTAAATACTTAACTATCTTTGTGCCAAGTGGCGTGCCAGCTGTACTTTTACCTTTGATAACTGTCATAGAAATTATTTCATATTTAAGTAGGCCAGTCAGCTTATCGGTGCGTCTGTTTGCAAACATGATGGCTGGTCATACAATGTTAAAAGTTTTTGGAGGATTTGTTGTAAGTTTAGGAATATTAGGTGGGTGGTTACCACTTAGTTTTTCAGTAGCATTAACCGGCCTAGAAATTTTAGTAGCTTTTTTACAGGCTTATGTTTTTGCAATATTAACCTGCATTTACTTAAATGATGCATTAAATTTACACCATTAATTAATAAAGGAGGAAAAATGGAGTTAGAAGCGGCAAAAATGATTGGAGCAGGTCTTGCTGCAATCGCATTAGCTGGAGCTGGAGTAGGAATCGGAATTATTTTCGGTAACTACCTATCTGGAGCAATGAGAAATCCATCTGCAGCTCAAAAACAATTCCCTAACTTATTATTGGGATTTGCTTTAGCTGAAGCAACTGGATTGTTCGGTCTCGTAGTAGCTTTAATTATTTTATTTGCATTTTAGTAAATTAAATATGAGAGGTTTTTTAATTTTTTTTATAGCATCATTAGCTGTAAATATAGATTTGTACGCAGCTGAGGCTGGGATGCCTCAGCTGGATCCAACGTATTGGGCGTCACAAGCCTTTTGGTTAATCCTTGTATTTACGATTCTCTACATTGCTATTTCAAGATTTTACCTACCGAAAATTAAAGATAATCTCGACAACCGTGAAAACAAAATTAAAGAAGATTTGGATAATGCAAATAAATTTAAAGAACAATCAGATGCAAAGTTTAAAGAATATGAATTGATTATGGAAAATGCCAGAAAAGAGGTATCTAAAATTCATTTGGAGTCGAAAAATATTTTAAATAAAGAAATTCAATCTAAAAAAGAAACAATAGAAAAAGAAATTAATAAAGAAATCTTAAAAGCGCAAAATGAAATTTTGGAACTAAAAAAAAGTTCAATATCCTCAATTCAAAATATTTCCGAAAATATCGCTTCAGATATTATTGAAAATATTTCAGGTGACAAATTAAATGAAAGTAGTATCAAAGCCGCTATAGAGGACGTATCAAAAAAAAACATTGGTAAATATCTATGACGCTTGACGCAACTTTTTGGGTAACTATCTCTTTCTTTATTTTTCTAGGAATATTGTTTTATTTTAAAATACCTCAAAAAGTTAAAGAATATCTTGACCAAAATATATTGAATATTAAAAATCAAATCATTGAGGCTGAAAAGCTTAAAGAGGATGCTAAAAATATTTTGACTGAGCATGAAAAAAAAATTAGTAATTCAAAAAACAAGGTAAAAGAAATGATAAACAAGGCTAATGAGGAAGCAGAAAAAAATGTTATTAAGACTAATGAGGAATTTCACAATTTTATGGAAATTAGAAAAAAGAACGCAGAAGAAAGAATTAGACAACTTAAAAATCAAGCCGAAAAAGATATAAAAAATGCCTCAGTTAAAATAGCTATAGAGTCAGTTGAAAAATTGATAAAAAACTCTCTAGATAAAAGCAAATTAGATAAAATATACAATTCTAGTATTGAAGAAACAAAATTAGCACTTAAGAAAAAATCCAGTTAGTATAGGCCATATACAAAATGGCAAAAAAAATTATAGTTATAGGCTCGGGATTTGGTGGTTTAGCAGCTTCATTAAGATTAAAAGCTAAAGGTCATGATGTGACATTAGTCGAAAAACATCCTGATCTAGGTGGTCGTGCAAGAGTTTTTAAAAAAGATCAGTTTATTTACGACGGTGGTCCAACTGTAATAACTGCCCCATACCTATTTGAAGAACTATTTTCACTATTTAACAAAAATATTTCTGATTACGTCGATATAGTGCCTTTAGATTTGTGGTACAGATTTGTATTCAGTAACGGGGATACATTCGACTACAATGGTGATGATAAATCTATGGAGGAACAAGTTAAAAAATTTAACCCTACTGATTATGACGGATATAAAAATTTAGTAAATTTTACTGAAAAAATCTTTGATAAAGGCTTCATGGATTTATCTGATAAACCCTTTAATAATTTTGTCTTTATGATGAAACAAATTCCATCTTTACTTAAATTAAAAAGCTATAAGTCAGTCTATAGTTTAGTTTCAAACTATATATCTGATGAAAAATTAAGAAGGGTATTTAGTATGCACCCCCTTTTAGTGGGTGGAAATCCTTTCAGTACAACTTCGATATATACATTGATTTTATTTTTAGAGAAAAAATGGGGAATTCACTACTCAATGGGAGGAACAGGAAGTGTTGTTAAAGCTTTAGAAAAACTAATGATTGAGGAAAATATCAAAATTATCAAAAATGCTGAAGTTACAGAAATACTTACAGAAAATAAAAAAGTTAAAGGTGTTAAAATTAATAATTCAAAAATAATCAATAGCGATTATGTCATTTGTAACTCCGATCCCCCAAATGTTTACAACAACCTGATAAAATCGAAGAAAGATTATAATTTTTTATTTAAACAAAAAATGAAAAGAATGGATTATTCAATGGGATTATTTGTTTATTATTTTGGCTCTAAAAAAAAATATATTGATGTTGCTCATCATACAATTTATTTTGGAGAGGCTTATGAAAAACATCTTGATAAAATATTTGAAAAGAAAATACTCTCTAGTGATATAAGCTATTATTTACATCGACCATCTGCAACAGACCCTAATATGGCTCCAAAAGGACAAGATGCTTTTTATGTATTAGTTCCAGTCCCAAATAATTTATCTAAAGTTAATTGGATCAAGGAAGGTGATAAATTTAAAGATTTAGTTTTAGATAAAATGGATAAAACTGTTTTACCTGGTATTAAAGAAAACGTGGTAAGTGATTTTTATTTAACGCCTGATTACTTCGAAATAGATTTAGCAACTCTTTATGGATCCGGATTTTCAATTCAACCAAAATTTTCTCAGTCAGCTTATTTTAGATTTCATAATCAGTCTGAAATATATAAAAACTTATACTTTGTTGGTGCAGGCACACATCCAGGTGCTGGAATGCCAGGGGTTCTTTCATCAGCAAAAGTTTTAGACAAATTATTTGTATGAAAAATAATTTATTAAAGAAACATGCTAAATCTTTTTATTGGGCAAGTTTTTTTTTGTCGAATAACACTTTAGAGAAATGCTCATCTTTATATAATTTTTGTAGAACCTTAGATGATATAGTTGATGATAATAATGATCTTAATGAGAAGAAAGATATTTTCTCAAAATTTAAAAATGATTTTAAGAATAAAAATTTTAACAATCAAATTATAAAAGATATGTGGTCAGTCATTAATAGTGAAAGTATTTCTAAACAAATAGTGATAGATTTATTTGATGGAGTTGAAACAGACTTAAGGGAAAAAGTAGTAATTGATTCAAAAAAAGATTTGCTTGTTTATTCTTATAGAGTTGCCGGAACAGTTGGATTAATGATGTCAAAAATACTAAAAGTAAAAAATAAAGAGGCTCTTAAAGGTGCAATTGATCTCGGTATAGCTATGCAGCTTACTAATATTGCTCGAGATGTTTGTGAGGATAAACAACGTAATAGGCAGTATATAAAACATGACTTTTCCTCAATACGATCTATTATAGAAGACTCCCAAGCATTTTACGAAAAATCATTTAAATCCATAAGCAATATACCATTGAAATCTAGATTTTCAGTTATTGTTGCGAGACGTGTTTACAAAAAAATAGGTGACTACATTCTTAAACAAAAAAATATAGATAATTATAATAAAGCTGGCAAAATCTATATCCCAGTATTAGAAAAAGTAATTCAGACTTTTTTATCTATTATTGACTTTATAAAGTTATTATTCATTAAGAATTTAGATTACAACAATCAAGTGAACCATAATATTTTAGAACAAGAGATAAATTTGAATGAAAGAATTTGACTATATAATTATTGGAGGTGGATGTGCAGGTTTATCTTTAGCTTATGAATTAGAAATTAATGATAAACTTAAAGATAAAACTCTTGCAATAATTGAGACCCGTGAAGAATATAAAAGAGACAAAACATGGTCTTTTTGGAAAGTTTTTGACCATAATTTTGATGATTGTGTAATTAAAAGTTGGAATAATTTTACAATTAATACTGCTGAAAACTCTTATGAATTAACAAATAAAAAATTTCCTTACCAAAGTATCGATAGTGGAAAATTTTATAAAAAAATAAATTCTAAACTTTCCACAAATTCAAATATTAGTTTTTTCAGAAATTTAAACGAAGTCAATTCAGAAAATTCAATAATTTTTAATAGTATTTTTGAAAAAGAACTTGATAAATCTGAGTTATGGCAACACTTTCAAGGTATAGAGATAGAGACACCTAAGAACATTTTTGATGAGGAAATAATAAACTTAATGGATTTTAATTGTGATCAGAGAAAAGATGTACATTTTTTCTACACATTACCATTCAGCAAAAATAAAGCTTTGATTGAGACTACTTGGTTATCAGATTTAGAGGATCAGAGCCTCAGAGATTATGACAATCAGTTAGAAAATTATATTAAGAATAATCTAGGTATAAAAAACTATAAAATAAATTTTACTGAAAAAGGAGCTATACCACTCTTTTCTCCATCATTAAGTAATAATGATAAAATAATTAATATTGGATCAGCGGGAGGGATGACTCGGTTAAGTACAGGTTACACTTTTTTAAACATTCAAGAACATAGTCGTTATATTGTAAAAAACATTGACAATATAAATAAAGCAAAAATATTCTCCATAGGGAAAAAATATCAATTTTTAGATAAAGTTTTTCTAAAAGTATTAGAAAAATATCCCGAAAAGATGCCTAAAATTTTTTTTAATATGTTTAAAACCTCCTCAAATACGATTATAAAATTTTTATCAAATAAAAGTAATATTATTGAAGACATAAATATTATTAGCAAAATGCCAAAATTAATTTTTTTTAAAGCAATGTTTAATTAATGGAAAATATCAACTTTAAGCACTCAATTATATTTTTTAATTTTTGTATTTTGATAAGCCCTCTTTATCTAATGCTCAATTTTGAACCAGTTGTATTTTGCTTGTTTATAATTTTAATTTTGGGAATTTCTCACGGTGCATTAGATAATATCAAAGGAAAAAAACTTTTAAGATTATTTGGGTACAAACAAACTGTATCCTTTTATCTTATCTATATATTAATTTCATCATTGATAATAATATTCTGGTTGATATTTCCAAATACAATTTTATTACTATTTTTGATTGTAGCCGCCTATCATTTTGGAAAAGAAGATACAGTATTTTTTTTTAGAAAAAAGTTTTTAATATCTGAGTGTTTATTCTTCTTAAAAGGATCAACAGTAATTATGGCTCCATTATTATTAAAAAGAGAAGAAACAAATGAAATATTTAGAATTCTTAATTTCAATGTTTTTGAGACAGAATTTTTTAGTAATGAATTTTTAATTGGAATGTTATGCCTTGGTTTTTTATCATCTTTGTATATTTCAAAAAAAGAAAATACAAATCTTAAAAGTGTCATGATCATGGACTTCTTTTCTTTGATTATACTAAATCTTTTTTTATCGCCTATTTTAGCTTTTACTCTTTATTTTTGTTTTCTTCACTCAATTAGGCATTCTATTACTCTTATTTTTGAACTGGATAGATCTTTCAAGCCAGGACTTAATAAATTTATAATTAAAGCCATTCCTTTAACTTTTGTAACTGCAGTAATATTTTTATTTGCGATATATTTTTTAAATAATGTTTACAAGCTTGACGAGGCTATTTATAAGGTGATTTTTATTGGTTTGGCGTCGCTTACTTTTCCGCATATATTGTTAGAATATCTTTTAGAAAAAAATGAAAAAAGAACTTAAAATTTATTTAGCATCACCAAGAGGATTCTGTGCTGGGGTAAAAAGAGCGATTGAAATAGTTGAAAAATCTATCAGCAAGTTTGGTGCTCCAGTATATGTTCGTCACGAAATAGTGCACAATAAACAGGTTGTTGAAGAATTAAAAGAGAAAGGTGCAATTTTTGTTGATGAATTATCTGACGTAGATGATGCAAGTAGACCTGTAATTTTCTCAGCTCATGGAGTTCCGAAGTCAGTCCCAGAAGAGGCTAAATTAAAAAATTTATCCTATGTAGATGCAACTTGTCCATTAGTTTCAAAAGTTCACAGAGAGTCAGAGCAATTAAATAAAAATGGTTTCGATATATTATTAATTGGACATAAAAATCACCCTGAAGTTATTGGCACAATGGGTCAACTTCCAAATGGATCAATTAAACTAATTGAATCAATAAGTGATGTTGATCTTCTTAAAGAAAATGATTTTAAAAAACCTATGGCATATATTACTCAAACAACTCTGTCTGTAGATGATACAGCTGAAATAATTAAAGCTCTTAAAATTAAGTTTCCAAAAATCAAAGGCCCTATAAAAGAGGATATATGTTACGCTACGACTAACAGACAGTCCGCGGTTAAAGAGATAGCCTCCAAGTGTGATATGTTTTTTGTAGTGGGTAGCCGTAATTCGTCTAATTCTGTCAGACTAGTTGAGGTTGCAAAAAAAGCAGGTTGTAATAATTCTCATTTAATGCACTCTGAAAAAGAAATTCCTTTTAATGAAATAGATAATTCTGAAACCATCGGAATATCTTCTGGAGCGTCTGCACCAGAAAAGCTTGTTCAAACTTTGTTAGAAAGTTTAAGAAAAGATAGAAATGTTTCTATAGAAGAAGTGGTAGTTGCAGAAGAAAAGGTTATATTTAAATTGCCGAAAGAGCTCAATTAATGGCTGTTTACACAAAATTAAATCAAAAAAATATTGAGGAAATTTTATCTAATTATAGTTTAGGTAAGTTAGACTCATTCAAAGGAATTGAAGAAGGTATAGAAAATACAAACTATTTTTTATCAATTGACAAGAAAAAATTTATACTAACTATTTATGAAAAAAGAGTAAGATCTGCTGATCTTCCTTTCTTTTCAGATTTGATGTCATCACTAAACAAAGCTAGCTTTAAATGCCCCGCTCCAATTTCTAATAATAATAATGAAACTATTACAAATTTTGAGGGAAAAAAACTAATGATTGTCTCGTTTCTCGAAGGAAGGGCAAAACAAAATCTTTCACCTGCCAACTGTAAAACAATTGGGTCTGAGATAGCTAAAATGCATGAGCTCACAAAGAGACTTAAATTAAATCGACAAAATGATCTCTCAGTCAATTCATGGAGAAAGTTGTTTAATTCAATTAAAGATAAGTGTGAAAGTATACATAAAGATCTTCCAAAATTAATTGAGGAAAATCTTAATGATGTTGAAAAAAATTGGCCAAAAAATTTACCAAAAGGAATTATTCATGCTGACTTATTTCATGATAATATTCTTTTTATTCAAGATAAATTTAGTGGTGTAATTGACTTTTATTTCTCATGTGAAGATTTTTTTGCTTTTGAAATAGCTATTTGCTTTAACGCTTTGTGTTTTGACGGTCTAAAAAGTAATTTGAGTTTTAACGTTACTAAAGCAAAGAATTTTATAGATGGATATACATCTGTAAGAAAATTGTCCCACGAGGAATTGAATAATATTAAGGTTTTATCTCAAGGCGCTGCTTTGAGATTCTTGCTAACTCGAGTATTCGATGCATTAAATAAAGTTGAAGGAGCAATAGTTAAAATTAAAGATCCAATGGAGTATTTAAAAAGATTAGAATTTCACAAGAGTGCAAAAAATCATGAGGATTACTTCTTTTAATGAAATTAAAAATTTATACTGATGGTGCTTGCTCTGGAAATCCTGGGAAAGGAGGTTGGGCGGCAATCATATTAGATGATTCTAATCAATCAAGTATTTCTGGAAGTGAAAGTAATACAACTAATAATAGGATGGAATTAATGGCTCCAATTATGGCATTAAAAAAAATAAGAAAGAAATCAGAAATTACAATTTTTACTGACTCAAAATATGTAAAAGATGGAATAACTGATTGGATTAAAAAGTGGAAAGTTAATAATTGGAAAAGTTCAAACAAGAAACCAGTTAAAAATAAAGATCTTTGGATTAAATTGGATAATGTTTGCTTAAAACATAAAGTTACTTGGAAATGGGTTAAGGCGCACGCTGGCAACAAATATAATAATCTTGTTGATGAATTGGCAGTTTCGAAAACTAAATAGATTTTAAAAAGCTTTCAGCTGAAGATAATTTACAAGTAGCTGTTTCTTTTTCTTCCTCTATTTTTTTAACTTCACCATTCTCCACCAACATAGTGTAGCGATTAGATCTAATTCCTAATCCTTTTTCGGATTTATCTACCTCTGCTCCAATAGTTTTTGTAAATTTAAGAAAGGGATCACCAGCCATAAATATTTTACTTCCAGCATTTTGATTTTCGCCCCAAGCCTTCATTACATTAGGGTCATTCACAGCAATACATACAATTTTTGTAATTCCTTTTTGAGTAGCTAAGTCGTAATTTTTTATATATCCAGGAAGATGAAGAGCCGAACAAGTTTTAGTAAAAGCACCAGGCATACCTAAAATAATAGTCTTACCTTTGCAAAGATCCAATATATCAATTTTTTTCACATCATTATTTTGGTCAAGATAAAATAATTCTGAGTTAGGTAGTTTGTCCCCTATTTTTATTCTCATTGTATTTTACCCAAAATATAATTTTTTACTTCTGAATTTGAATTCCCAATAATATCAAATGTTTCCTTTTTATCTATATTCAATTTTAGATGTTCAGGTGAGACTAAATTTTTACCTATAACTTTTTTTATTGTATCATTAAACTTGTAAGGATGAGCTGTACCAAGAACAACTATATCTCCTAAATTTTTAAAACTTTTTGCTGCTCCTACACCAGTAGCAGTGTGAGGGTCAATTACAAATTTGTGTTCCTTGTATATCTCATCAATAATACTTACTGTCTCTTCATCCGTAACTTTTACTGCTTCAAAATCTTTTTTGATTTTATCGACTTCTTTTTTTTCCAAATTAAATAAATTTTTTGATGATAAATCACTCATTAATGATCCTACCTTAGTATCGCTTTCATCTAATATATAATAAAGCAGCCTCTCAAAATTACTGGCAACTTGAATATCCATGCTTGGTGTGATGGTTGCTTTCACCTTATCTGGTTTATATTCACCTGTATTGATTGCTCTTTGTAAAATATCATTTTTATTTGTAGCAACTATAAGTTTATTAATTGGTAAACCCATCTTTTTTGCTACATATCCAGCATAGATATCTCCAAAATTACCAGTTGGCACTGAAAAGCTTAAATTGTTTTTTTTTAATTTGAAGAAAGAGTAAAAATAATAAACAATCTGACAAACAATTCTCACCCAATTAATAGAATTTACGCCTGACATATTTATTTTTGATCTAAAACTATTTTCATTAAAAAGCTCTTTTACAATTTTTTGACAGTCATCAAATGAACCCTCTATAGCTATATTGTAAATATTAGTTCCTCCAATTGTTGTCATTATTTTTCTTTGAATATTAGAAATTTTATTATGTGGATGCAGAACAAAAAGATTTATATTTTTTCTATTGCTTAATGCTGCTATAGCTGCTGAACCAGTGTCGCCTGATGTAGCAACAACGACATTTACAGTTTTATCTTTTGCGACTTCTAAGTGGTCATACATATTTCCAATTACTTGCATTGCAATATCTTTAAAAGCTAAAGTGGGTCCATGATAAAGTTCGAGAAGATTTATATTTCCAATTTTTTTTATATTTACGACTTCTTTACCTTTAAAACTACTATAAGATTTTTGAATCAGTGAGCTAAGTTCATTCTTTTTAATTTCACCTGAACAAAAATTAAAGATAATTTCGGTAGCAAGTTCATTATAATTTAGTTGACTTAAATTATTTAGCTCTTCTTGACTATACTTCTTTATTTCAGCAGGCAAAAATAACCCTCCGCCTGGTGCAAGTCCTCTTAAGAAAATATCTTTAAAAGTAAATTCTAAAGATTTATCCCTAGTGCTAAAATAATTCATTTTTTTCTTCTAAAATACAAATAATAAAAAATAATAGAAATCGATATTGCATACCACGTTATAGCATATTTGAGGTGATTATTTGGCACATCAATACTAATTTTTTTTGGAAGCGGTGTCTTAGCTTGATTATCCTCTAAAAAAATTACGAATTCATTAAATTGTTCACCTGTTGCTTCTCTTAAATCTTCTAAATTTATTGAAAACCAAATATTATTTTTGATATCGTTTTCTGGTTTAAATATATTTGGTTTATATATTTTTCTTAAAAGTCCAATTATTTCTTTCTCAGATTTAGGTTTAAGATTTATGCTTGGACTGTCTTTAAGTTCTTTAATTATCCAACCTCTATTGATAAGAACGTTTTCATTTTTACTTGTTCTGAAAGGGGTTACTACATCATATCCAGGTTTTCCTCTATCATTCAAGCTATAAAGATAGATTTGATTATCATAATCAAATTTTCCTTTGGCAGTAACTCTTTGATAATTTCTCTTTATTGAATTTGAATATTCTATAGGTCTAGATTTTAATCCAAAAGTTATTTCGCTAATCAACTCTAGTTTCCATTGTAATCTATAAAGTTGCCAGGTGCCTAATGCACAAAATATTGTTACAAACAAAATAACGAATAGTTGAAATAAAAGTGCTCTTTTCAATTTGAGATTAACTTCCCCAAATATATATTGCAGCAAATAAGAATAGCCATACGACGTCTACAAAATGCCAATACCAAGCTGCAGCCTCAAAACCAAAATGATGTTCTGAATTAGAGTGTCCTTTCATAGATCTAAATAGGCAAACTGCTAAAAAAATAGTTCCTATTATTACGTGAAATCCGTGGAAACCCGTAGCCATATAAAAAGTTGATCCATAAATATTTCCATCGATTGTAAAAGAAGCATGTTGATATTCATAAGCTTGAAAACAAGAAAAAATAAATCCTAAAAAAACTGTTAATATCAAACCATTTACTAAAGCTTTTCTATCATTTTCTAACATTGCGTGGTGCGCCCAAGTTACTGTTGTGCCTGATAGTAGAAGGACCAAAGTATTTATTAAAGGAATATCCCATGGATCAAATGTTTCAATATCGGGCGGAGGCCATGTCGCTCCTACTGCCTCAGTTGGAAATAAACTTGCATTAAAATATGCCCAAAACCAAGCAACAAAAAACATAACTTCAGAGGCTATGAAAAGTGTCATCCCATATCTGTGACCTATTTGAACTATTGGGGTATGATGACCTTCAAATTCAGCTTCCTTGATTACATCTCTCCACCACATAAAGGCTCCATAAATAACTAATGCAAAACCAACTAAAAGTAACCACAAAGCTTTAGAATGAAAGTAATAAACAGCTCCAAATGCTAAAACCAAGGTTGCAAAAGAAACATATATAGGCCATGGACTTGGGTCTACTAAATGAAATCCGTGTTTTTTTTCTTTTGAGGACATTTGTTAAACTTTATCTTTTTTATAATAATCTGATGAAAAAAAGGTAAATGACAATGTTACATCAGCAATATTTTTAGTCTTATTATCATCCACAACTTTTGGATCCAAGAAAAATGTTAGGTTGAATTCTCTTTTTTCTCCAGCTTTAAGTGTTTGCTTCTCAAAACAAAAACAACCAATCTTATTTAAATAAATTCCAAAAGGAGCGGGTGAAACATTAAAAGAGGCTGAGCCTGATGAAAGTTGTTTATTTGGATTTTCAACATAAAATTTAACTGTGTGGACTTCTCCTGGTTTCAAATCTAAAGTTTTTATCTCTGGCGTGAATTTCCAGTTTAAAGTGCTATTAATATTTGTATCAAATCTCATTTTAT
>JAOOKL010000050.1 GCA_028408025.1 Candidatus Pelagibacter sp.
GCGTTAAAGGATCGCCATTATCAGCTGATTTTCTTAAATCTTGATGAATAGGTAGTTGACCTAAAAATTCTTTATCAAATTCTTTAGCAGTTTTTTCAACTCCACTTTCACCAAAAATTTTATATTCTTTACCATCATCGGCTTTGAAGTAACTCATGTTATCAATTAGACCTAAAATCTTAACTCCAGTTTTATCAAACATTTGAATGCCCCTTTTAACATCTAATAAAGCTAAATCTTGTGGTGTCGAAACAATTATTGCTCCATCAACTTTTACCTCTTGGGCAAATGTCAGCTGTGTATCACCAGTACCTGGTGGCAAATCTATTATAATTACATCTCTATCTTTCCATAAAACTTTTTGTGTCATTGTTTTGATTGCACTTATAACCATAGGCCCACGCCAAATCATAGGTGTTTGTTCGTCAACCAAAAATCCCATGGACATACATTGAGCGTTATATTTTTCCACTGGGATCATCGCTTTACCATCTTCACTTTTTGGTTTTTGATTTATATTAATTAATTTTGGCAGTGATGGACCGTAAACATCGGCATCTAATATCCCAATTTTTAATCCTAAGTTTTGTAATGCAAATGCAAGATTGACTGCAACTGTTGATTTTCCTACACCACCTTTGGCGCTAGAAATTAGCAAAGTAAATTTAGTTCCATTAATTGGTGTTTTAACAAATTGCTTTGGCGGTGGTTTTTGGCTCATTGTCTTAGTTTTTTTTTGTCATATATAGTCAATTTAGCGCTCCTTCTTAACTTGTTTTTGGGTAAAAAGTCACTATATAAAGTGTCATGAGTTTTAAAGACAAAATCTTATCTAACCAGTCTCCCTGGGGTTCAAATCCGGGAGGAAGCTCTAATGGAAATGGCTCTGGAACAAGAAGAGAGCCGCCTAATTTAGATGATGTAATTAAAAATTTTCAAAAAACAATCAATAAATTCTCTGGTGGAAAATCCGGTGGCTCAAGACCTATTATTTTAGGTCTATTAATAGTCCTTGTACTTTACGTAGCAAGCGGACTTTATAGAGTTTTACCTGATGAACAAGGAGTTGTTCTACGATTTGGAAAATTTGTAACTACAACTCAACCTGGGTTGCATTATCACTTCCCAACGCCTTTTGAGAGAGTGCTTACTCCAAAGGTTACAAAAGTTAATCGAGTAGACGTAGGATTTAGACCAGCTAGTGACACTGGAAGATCTTCTGGAGTTGGAAATGTTCCTGAAGAGAGTTTAATGCTTACCGGAGACGAAAACATAGTTGATATAAATTATTCAGTTTTTTGGGTTATTAAAGACGCAGGAAAGTTTTTGTTTAATATTCAAAGTCCAGTTGAAACAGTTAAAGCTACATCAGAAACAGCAATGAGAGAAGTAATTGCAAAAAATGAAATTCAAACTATTTTAACCGAAGGAAGATCTAATATTGAAGTTGAAGTTCAAGAGATCACCCAAAAGATTTTAGATGAATATAATTCTGGTATTCAAATCACTCAAGTTCAAACACAACAAGCCGACCCACCTGCACAAGTAATTGATGCTTTTAGAGATGTTCAAGCAGCAAGAGCAGATAGAGAGAGAGCAAAAAATGAGGCTGAGGCTTACGCTAATGACGTGATACCAAGAGCACGAGGAGAAGCAGAACAAGTTTTACAACAAGCAGAAGCGTATAAGAAAGAGGTAGTCGCAAAAGCAGAGGGTGAGGCCAGTAGATTTTTAGCGATATATAATGAATATAAAAATGCAAAACAAGTTACTCAGGAAAGAATGTATTTAGAAACTATGGAAAAAGTTTTGGCAGATATTGATAAAGTAATTATTGATAAAGACTCAGGATCAGGCGTAGTTCCTTATCTTCCTTTACCAGAGCTAAAGAAATCAGGGGGAAGTAATTAATGAGAATAGGTAAAATTTTAATACCTGTAGTAGTTGTTATTGGAGTAGTCATATTTCAATCTTTATTTGTAGTACAAGAAATAAGTCAAGCTATT
>JAOOKL010000006.1 GCA_028408025.1 Candidatus Pelagibacter sp.
CATTTGCAGCTACTTCAAGAGATTTTTTCTCATGAGCAGTCATTTTCTTGTAAGTTTTTCCAGTAATATAAAAATCAGCATTTACTACTACTTGGTGTAAACCTTGTAGGTAATAGTGTTTTAATACTTTTTGGAAACCAAATGTTAAATCTGGTTTTGGACAACACCATTCTGCTGCATCGATAGTACCTGCTTGTAATGCTGGAAGAATATCTCCACCACCCATTGCTACAGATGCAATACCGATATCTTTATATGTTTGACCAGGAATTCCTGGAGGTGTTCTGAATTTATATTTTCTAAAATCAGCCATGTCTTTAATTGGTTTTGGAAACCAACCTAAAGCTTCTGGGCCAACTGGTTGAAGCATAAAT
Organism: Candidatus Pelagibacter sp.; assembly: GCA_028408025.1. The sequence goes on from JAOOKL010000006.1 coordinate 375, forward strand.
CCTTTAATGTCTCTACCCATTTCTTTCCAAAGTTGGTCGTATAGTTCTTTACCACCACCATATTGGAACCAAGATAAAAACGCTAAGTTATCTATACCTACTCCACCACCTGCTACTGGCGAACCGAATAACATGGCAGCTGGGTGATCGCCAGACCAATAGTGTGTCCAAGCGAATCCGCAGTCAATTAATCCTTTGTCAACTGCATCTAAAGTTTCTTTTACTCCTACAACAGCTCCTGCTGGTAAAATCTCGAATTTTAGAGATCCATCAGTAAGTTCTGTTACAGTGTCAGTAAAGTCCTTTAACATTTTCACTTCATCAGCTTTAGTGTTAAGAACGGTCTGACATTTTAATGTTTTTGCGTTTGCAGTAGTCATTGAAAAACCAACAAATACAGCCAAACTTAAAACAACAGTTAATAATTTTCTCATTATTCCCCCGTTAGATTATTATTTATTGCAGAATTAAACCTCTTTAAAATTTGAGAGTCAAACAATAGAAATAAAACCTTAGGTTGAATTTGATGCATTGGCAATTATGAGTTTTCCTCCTATAAGTATCATTTATCTATGGAAGAATTCGATTACATAATTATAGGAGCAGGATCAGCAGGATGTGTTCTTGCAAATAGATTAACTCAAAAAGAGGAAAACAAAGTCTTACTTCTTGAAGCAGGTGGTAATGATAATTATCCATGGATACACATCCCAGTTGGATATTATAAAACAATGCATAATCCTAAAGTTGACTGGTGTTTCAGAACAGAAAAAGATGAAACAATGAATAACAGATCTATAAGATATCCTAGAGGTAAAACTTTAGGTGGCAGTTCTTCTATTAACGGTCTCTTATGGATAAGAGGTCAAAGTAATGATTATGATAATTGGAGACAAATGGGTAACACAGGATGGGGATGGAATGATGTTCTGCCCTACTTTTTAAAATCTGAAAACAATGAATTAGGTAAAAGTGAATACCATAACGATAGTGGTCCCATTATGGTTTCAAATAAAAAAATTGATTTAAAAATGTTAGATGAATTCCAAAACGCAGCTGAGGAATGTGGAATACCTAAAACTAATGATTTTAACACTGGAGATAATACAGGAATTGGTTTTTTTCAATTTACTACTAATCATAATAAATCATTACTTAAACTTAGATGTAGTGCTGCAAAAGGATATCTAAATCCTGTCAAAAAAAGGAAAAATTTAAAGATTATAACTAATGCACATGTTCAAAAGATAAATTTTGAAGGAAATAAAGCCAATAGTGTAAGTTTTTATAGAGGAGATAAATTAATTACCGCTAAGGCCAAAAGAGAAATAATTTTATCGGCAGGTTCCATTGGTTCTCCTCATATTCTTCAGGTATCTGGCATCGGTAATGCGGGTAAATTAAGTAAAATTGGTATTAAGACTATTCACGAATTAAAAGGCGTTGGTATGAATTTACAAGATCATCTAATGTTTAGACCAGTTTATAAAGTAAAAAATTTAAAGTCTTTAAACGGCAAAATAAACAGTTTATTTGGTAATTTTTTAATTGGTTTGGAATATATATTTAAGCAGAGCGGCCCAATGACAATGGGGGCTAGTCAAGTATGTGGTTTTGCAAAAAGTGATCCATCAAAAGAAACTCCTAATTTACAATTCCATGTTCAACCAATAAGTACTGACATTCTTGGCGCTTCAAAACTGCATGACTTTGATGGGATTACCCCTACAGTAGCAAATATCAGACCTTCAAGCAGAGGAGAAATTTCAATAGTAAGTAACGATAGTAGAGTTAATCCAAAAATCAAGATGAACTATTTATCGACAGAAGATGATAGAATGGTAGCTGCTCAGGGATTAAAATTAGTTAGAAAAATTATGCTAGAAACAAAAACTTTTAAAAAATATGAACCAGAGGAGTATAGACCTGGAGTTCATATTACTGAAGATGAGGAGTTGGTAAAAGCTGGTAGCGAATTTACTCAAACAATTTTTCATCCTGTAGGTACATGTAAAATGGGTAAGGATGAGAACGCAGTTGTCAATGACAAATTATATGTACGTGGACTTCAAAATTTAAGAGTAATAGATGCATCTATAATGCCCAACATTACTTCAGGAAATACAAACGCTCCAACTATAATGATTGCAGAAAAAGGTGCAGAATTTATTTTAAATAATCAAATAAAATGACAGAAGAAATTATAATTTTAACTCAAATAATATTTATTGATCTAGTTTTAGCGGGCGACAATGCAATTATTATTGGTATGGTTGCCTCAAAATTTGATCAAGATAAAAGAAAAAAAATAATTTTCTTTGGTATTGGTGCTGCAGTGATTTTAAGAATACTTTTCACTTTGATAACAACTTATCTATTAATGATTACTGGTTTAAGACTTATTGGTGGAATTTTATTACTTTATATTTGTTATAAATTATATGTTGACGTGATTAAGGGGCAGATTGAAAAAAAAGATATCAAAGTTGATAACAGTTCTTTTAGTAAGGCAATTTTTACAATTATAATGGCCGATGTCACAATGAGTCTTGATAATGTCCTTAGTGTTGCAGGAGCAGCAAAAGGTCATTTCATGTTATTAATTTTCGGTTTAGCTCTATCCATTGCTTTAATGGCATTTGCAGCTAATTTATTAGCAAAATGGATTGAAAAATATAAATGGATCGGATGGTTAGGTTTAATAGCTATACTAGTTGTAGCAATAGATCTAATATACACTGATTTAAAACTAATTTTATAACCATGTATTTAAAAAAGTATAATTTAAAAGGTAAATATTCTTTTGTAACTGGGGCTGGAAAAGGTCTGGGAAGAGCTTGCGCTATAGCTCTTGCCGAAGCTGGGTCTAATTTAATATTAATTAGCAGGACAAAAAAAGATTTAGATGCAGTTTCAAAAATTGTAAAAAAATATAAAGTTAAATGTAAAACTTATGTATGTGATTTAACAAATTACTTACAAATAAAACAAATTATAAATAGTCAGCCAAAAATTGACGTTTTAATAAATAATGCTGGAACAAATATTCCTGAGCATTTTTTAAAAGTTCGTAAAAAAGATATGGAAAAAGTTGTAAAAATTAATACCATTGCAGCATTTAATGTTGCTAATTTAGTTGCTTTAAAAATGGTAGAAACAAAAAATAGAAAAAAAATTGGTGCTGCAATCGTAAATATGTCATCACAAATGGGTCATGTGGGCGGTCCTATACGAAGTGTTTATAACATGACCAAATTTGGTATTGAGGGACTGACCAAAGGGATGGCGATAGATTTAGCAAAATATAATATTAGAGTAAATAGTATTGCGCCAACTTTTGTAGTTACACCAATGACAAAAAAGTTTTTTAAAAAGAAAGCATTTAAGAAAGAAGTTTTAGGAAACATTCCTTTGGGAAGATATGCGGAGTTATCTGAAGTATCTTCTGCAGCAGTTTTTTTAGCATCTGACGCAGCTTCTATGATTACTGGAACTTCATTATTGGTAGATGGCGGATGGACAGCAAGATAATAAGTTTTATATTTTTTTTTTTAATACCTTTAAACTTATGTGCTACAGAATTTCAAGGAAGTTTTAAACAAGGTTCATTTATTTTAGGAAAAACTAATCCAAAATCAAAAGTCTATGTAGATAAAACCAAAGTCAGAATTACAAAAGACGGATATTTTGCATTTGGAATAGGTAGAGATAGAAAAAATAATATTGTGATTAAAATAATTAATGATGGCAAAACAGATATAATAGAAAAGAAAGTATTTAAAAAAAAGTATTTAATTCAAAGAATAGATGGTTTGCCTCCAAAACAAGTAACGCCACCAAAAGAAGTATATGATCGAATTAAGGCCGATAACATTTTAATAGGCAATGCGAGATCAATAGATAGCGATTTAACTTTTTTTAAAGAGAAGTTTAAAGTTCCACTCAAAGACTCAATCGTAACTGGTGTCTACGGAAGTCAAAGAATACTTAATGGAAAACCTAGAAGACCGCATTACGGTCTTGATTTTGCCTCTGATGAGGGGACTCCAATTATGGCAATGTTAGATGGTGTGGTCACTTTAGCAGAAGATGACCTTTATTTTACAGGTGGCACAGTAATATTCGATCATGGTCATGGTATAAGCACTTTGTATATGCATTTAAAAGATGTAGATGTGAAGATAGGGCAAAAAGTAAAACAAGGTGAAAGAATTGGAACAGTAGGAAAAACTGGTAGATCTACTGGGCCTCACTTAGATATAAGATTAAATTGGTTTGATGTGAAATTGGACCCGGCTAGTGTCTTAAAATTAAATTAAACTTTTTTGTTGTTTCATATCAGACTTTTTAATTCCAGCAACTCTCACTGGTTTTTTCATTGCATCTCGTCTGAAAGGTTCGCCTAATTCTTGGTTTAAAATTACCTCAATAAATGTTGTGATACCTTTTTTTTGATCTTCACAAGATTGTTTAATAGCTTTAGTTGTTTCTTCCATAGTTTTAACAGTAACACCTTTTAAACCACAAGCCGTAGCAACCTTCGAATAACTTAATTCAGGATCTAGTTCTGTTCCTATAAAATTATCGTCGAACCATAAAATAGAATTTCTTTTTTCTGCTCCCCATTGATAATTTCTAAAAATTACCATTGAAATTGCTGGCCATTCTTTTCGAGCGCACGAACTCATTTCATTCATGCTTATTCCAAATGCTCCGTCTCCTGCAAAGCCAATTACGGGAGTATCAGGACAACCAATCTTTGCACCGAGAATTGCAGGAAAACCATACCCACAAGGTCCGAATAATCCTGGAGCTAGATATTTTCTACCTTTTTCAAACGTTGGATATGCATTTCCTATCGCACAATTGTTTCCAATATCGCTTGATATAATAACGTCTTTTGGCATACCTGCTTGTATTGCTCTCCAAGCTTGCCTTGGGGACATTCTATCTTTATCTCTCTCTCTAGCTTCTTTATTCCAAACTGTGCCGGGATCGTCATCCTCATGGTCTAGACTTGATAATTTTTGTAGCCATGCAGATTTTGTTTGGTGAATTAAGTCTTTTCTTTTTTGCCTATCTGTATCACCAGCATTTGACGATAATTTTGATAATAATTGTTGAGTGACAAGTTTAGCGTCACCACATATTCCTACAGTTACTTTTTTGGTTAATCCAATTCTATCTGAATTCATATCAACTTGAATTATTTTCGCATTTTTTGGCCAATAATCTATTCCGTAGCCAGGTAAAGTAGAAAAAGGATTTAATCTTGTTCCTAAAGCAAGAACTACATCGGCTTTAGCTATCAATTCCATCCCAGCTTTTGAACCATTGTAACCTAAGGGTCCAACAGCTAAAGGGTGGCTTCCAGGAAAACTATCATTATGTTGGTAACCTGAACAAACTGGTGAGTCTAATTTTTCTGCTAATTTAACACAGTCTTCAATTGCACCTCCAATTACAACTCCTGCGCCTGATAAAATGACAGGAAATTTAGCATCTGAAAGTAATTTTGCCGCCTTCTCAATCGCTTCTGCTCCCCCTGCTTGTCTTTCCAATCTCACTATGGGAGGTAAATCAATATCAATCACTTGTGTCCAATAATCTCTGGGAACATTTATTTGTGCTGGAGCAGAGCCTCTTATAGCTTTTTCTATAACTCTATTTAATACCTCGGCCATTCTAGATGGATCTCTTACTTCCTCTTGATAACAAACCATATCTTTAAACAAATTCATCTGCTCAACCTCCTGAAATCCTCCCTGACCCATTGTCTTGTTAGCAGCTTGTGGTGTAACTAAAAGTAATGGCGTATGATTCCAATAGGCAGTTTTAATAGGTGTTACTAAACCAGTTATTCCTGGACCATTTTGGGCAATAACCATCGACATTTTTCCAGTCGCTCTAGTGTAACCATCAGCTATTAATCCACCATTAGTCTCGTGGGCCACATCCCAGAACGTGATACCAGCATCAGGAAAAATATCAGAGATTGGCATAAAAGCTGATCCTATTATTCCAAATGCGTGTTCTATACCATGCATTTGTAAAACTTTTACAAAAGCTTCCTCTGTTGTCATTTTTGCCATAGAAATCCTTTAAAATAATCTAAAACTCTCTTTAAATATATCAAAATTTAGTCTATATCCATTAAATATTTTATGTCACAGCCAGACCTTATTATCCACGACGAAAAAGACAACGTTGGAGTTGTAGTTATTGAAAAGACTAAAAAAGGTCAAGAATGCAACGCCTGGATCATGGAAAATGATAAAACTATTAAAGTGAATTCAACAAATGAGGTGCCTTTAGGCCATAAAATTGCTCTCCAAGATCTAAAAGAGGGTGATACTATTTTAAAATATGGTCATGATATAGGAAAAGTTGTTAAATCAATTAAAAAAGGTGATCATGTACATGTTCACAATGTAAAAACAAAGAAATGGTAATTTAATGGAAATTCCAAAAAGTTTTTTAGGATATAAAAGAGAAAATGGTCGAGCGGGAACAAGAAACCACGTAATAATACTTCCGGTAGATGATATATCAAACGCTTGTGCGGAAGCTGTTGCAAATAATATTAAAGGTACTATTGCCTTACCTCATTCATATGGAAGACTGCAATTCGGTGCAGACTTAGAATTACATTTTAGAACGATGATTGGAACTGGTAAAAATCCTAATGTGGCAGCAGTGATTGTAATTGGGATTGAGCCTAAATGGACAAAAAGAATTGTTGATGAAATTGCTAAAACAGGAAAACCCGTTGAAGGTTTTCATATAGAGAGAACAGGCGATATTGGAACAATTATGAAAGCTTCTAAAAAAGCTCAAGAATTTTCACAGTGGGCTTCGGAAAAACAAAGAGAAGAATGTCCATTAAGCGATTTATGGATTTCAGTTAAGTGTGGGGAGTCTGATACTACTTCAGGCTTAGCATCAAATCCTACAGTTGGAAATCTTATGGAAAAATTAGAGCCTTTCGGAGTTCATTTATGTTTTGGAGAAACTTCGGAGCTGACAGGTGCTGAAACAGTTTGTGCGGCTAGAGGGGCAACTTCTGAAGCTAAAGAAAAATTTATGAAAACTTGGAGTGCTTATAATGACTTTATCTTAAAAGAAGCCACAGATGATCTTTCAGAAAGTCAACCCACGGCTGGGAATATAGCTGGAGGATTAACCACAATAGAGGAAAAAGCTTTTGGAAATTTCCAAAAAATTGGAAATTTGAAATTTATAGACGTGTTAGAACCTGCAGAAGAGCCAAAAAAAGGGAAAGGTTTATATTTTATGGATACATCTTCAGCGGCTGCGGAATGCGTAACATTACAAGCAGCAGGTGGATTCAACATCCATTTATTTCCTACTGGACAAGGAAATATTATAGGAAACCCTATTGAACCGGTTGTAAAACTTACTGCTAATCCTTTAACAGCAAAATTAATGAAGGAACATGTAGACTGTGACGTGTCAAAAATTCTTTCACGAGAGATGAATTTATCTCAAGCTGGGGATGAATTAATTAAAACAATGCTCAAAGTAGCTAATGGAAGATTAACTTGTGCAGAAGCACTTGGTCATAGAGAATTTGTTATGACAAAACTATATAGAAGCGCTTAAACTTATTTCTCTGGAAATTTAATTTCTTCTTTTTTAGGTTCTTCTTTTTTTCTGAAATCGCTTAACAACTTTCTAATTATTGGACTTAAAATCTTTCTTGCAAAAGCGGCGAGTGCTCCTAAAGAAATTGCTAATAAGATGGCTAATGAACCATATAAAAATGGAACATCATTGGAAAAGTTAACCGTAAATTCTGCGAGAGCATTTAAATCAGTTTTAGCAACTTTGTTTCCATTATCCAGATTTGATTTTTCTCTGAAAAAGGAGTCATATCCTATAGCTATAGAAACTGATATTAATAACATAGCAAATAGAGATTTCAATTCTGTGCTATCTAAAAACTGTCCTAATTTTTGTCCTAACTGAACACCTACAATTGATCCTAAAATTAAAGGAATAACTAAAAATAAATCTATTGAACCATAGTTGAATGCATGAAGAATTGTAACTATTGCACTAATAAAAATTGTTACAAATAAAGAAGTTCCTGGTATTAGTTTAATTGGCATTCCAACTATATAAATCATTGCTGGTACCATTAAAAAAGCTCCTCCTATACCCATCATAGATGCAACAAAACCTACAACCAGACCTAAAAATATAGGCACTATAGCACTTTCGTATAACTTTGATTTGTGAAAGCGCATTCTTAAAGGTAAACCTTGTAACCAGTTATGATCGTGTAATTTTTGTTTTATTAAAACTTTCTTTTTTTGACGATTTTTTTCTTTAATTCCCTCGATTAGCATTAAAGTTCCTACTATCGCTAATAAGTACATGTACAAAAGCGAGATGATCAAACTGATTTTTCCTATCTCTGAAAAATAAGAAAAAGTCATAATCCCTATAATAGTTCCCACGACACCACCAGAAACTATTAATAATCCCATTTTATAATCTAAGGTATTTTTATACCAATGAGTTAGAGATCCAGAAACAGATGTTGCTAATATATTATTTACCTCATTTGGAACTGCGTAAACTGGCGGGATCCCCATGAAAATCAAAAAAGGTGTCATAAGAAAACCACCTCCCACTCCAAATAGACCTGAAAGAACTCCCACTGCCAAACTTAAGAAAAGTAATAAAAAGATATCTACATTTACTTGAGCTATCGGTAGGTAAATATCTAGCATACTTCTAAGTATGCCCGAAAGTAGATATTGTCAATCTTAATAAATAGTAGCTCCAAATACTTTAACCATGTCTCCTTCCACTCCTAAGACTAGTCTTCCTAAAAATTCACCGGTTAAAGTGTTACTTTTTTGTTTATAAAGCACAGTAATAAATTTGTCTCTTCGTATACAACCTAGAACTTCTTGTTTCTCAGACAAGCTAGTAAGCAGTTTATTGCTTGCCCATTGTTTTCCAAGCTCGACTTCGTTTGCTCCATAAAGCATCTGAGAGGAAAAATCTTTAGTAAATCCACCATAATCTTTGATGTTTGAGGATTTTACTAAATTAAACCAAATAGGGCTAGCGATCTTAATGATTTCCTCATCACTTTTTTCCATCAAGTCCATTTAAAGAATTTTATGAAGCTTTCTTTTCTTTTTCGTCACCTACAATGTGATAAACAGGCATTTTTTCCATTGTAAATTTACCAGTTTTTGGATCTCTTCTAGAAACTGTCAAACAATGCCAATTTTCATCATCTAATTTCAGTTTATCACCTCTATAATAATAACCGGGCCAACGAGTTTCTTCTCTGAATAATGTATGTTCTGTAACACATTGAGAAGTTAAAGTTCTGTGTTTCAGTTCCCAAGCTCTCATCAACTGATGGTAATCTTCAGCTCCAACATTTTCTAAATCTTCTTGTAACCAATCTAAAAGTTCTAAACCTTTTTTAAGAAGATTGTCGTTAGTCATATAATTTGCAGTAATACCACCAACATATTCATCCATAATTTTTTGTAGTCTTTGTAATCCTTGAATTGGCGAAATATAGCTCGGTGAAACTGTTCCTCCAGTTATTTCGTTTCTTCCTACAGTATAGTTTTCTAAAGGTTTATATATTGTTTCTTTTAAATTGTTACATTGTTTATCTGAAACATTTAAATTTTCTGCTTTTTTATCCTCTATATATTTTACCGCCGCTTTAGCTGCTAATCTACCTTCAGTAAATGATCCTGAAGAAAACTTATGTGCACTTCCTCCAACTGTATCTCCTGCTCCAAATAAACCTTGTACTGTTGTCATTCTGTTATAACCCCAGAAGTATTCAGGTGGAGCAATATCCTCTGGTCCACTAACCCAAGCTCCCGAACATGTAGCATGAGATCCCATTACGTAAGGTTCTGATGTAGTTAATTCTGGATTTGTATATTTTGGATCAATATTTTGAGATGCCCAAACGACAGCTTGACCTACAGTCATTCCTAAAAAGTTTTCCCAACCAACAGTTTCTAAATGCGGGTCTTGAAACGCTTCTTTTGTAACCATGTGGATTGGTCCACCGCCAGCCATTACTTCTTGAATAAAAGCATGATTTCTTAAACAAGTGGGTGTTGGATGGTGATCTATATACTCTCCAACTAATTCTTTGGTTTTATCATACCATTTCTTTTCATAATTTTCTCCATTGGCATTTTGTGTATAAGTTTTTAAATGTAAAAAATATGCACCCACTGGACCGTACCCATCTTTAAATCTACAAAGTACAATTCTATTTTCCATTTGAGTCATTTTTGCACCAACAGCTATTGGTAATGCATAAGCTGAACCGTTACTCCAAGGCGCGTACCAAGTTCTTCCCATACCTTCTCCAACTGCTCTAGGTTTAAAAATATGTGAAGCACCGCCTGCAGCAACTATAACTGTTTTAGCTTTGAACACGTGATAATCTCCTGTTCTCATATTAAACCCTACTGCCCCACCTACTCTATTTTCCTCATTCTCATCCATTAATAAGTGGGTAACCATTATTCTGTTGTAAATTTTATCCGCAGATTTTTTAGCAGCTTCTGCTACGATGGGTTTATAGCTTTCACCATGTATCATTATTTGCCACTTACCTTCTCTCTGATATCTACCAGTCTTTTTATCTTTCATCATTGGTAGCCCCCATTCATCAAACATATGAACAGTTGAGTCAACGTGGCGTGCCATGTCATATCCCAGATCTTCACGAACAAGTCCCATTAAATCATTTCTTGCGTATCTTACATGATCCTCTGGCTGATTTTCGTTCCATCTCATACCCATGTAACAATTGATAGCGTAAAGCCCTTGGGCTACCGCACCACTTCTATCTATATTTGCTTTTTCAACACAAATGATTTTTAAATCTCTTCCCCAGTGTCTTGCTTCAAACGTAGCTCCTGTACCGGCCATTCCGCCTCCAACAACTAATACATCACAACTTTCATGAACCGTTTTATTTTTTGGCATTAATAATAAACACCTTTTTTAAATGAGTCTTTGCTTATAGTTGGTAAATCTTTTTTCGTATCTAAGCCCTCAGGCTCTGAATATAAAACTTGGGAATTCATTTCTCCTTGTCTAGGTTTATCTCCTTCAGCTAATTTTGGAATAAATTTCCCCCAAGGTTTTGTAGTTATTGGTGAAACGAAATCTTTTTCAGTTCCATTTCTAAATTTAATCTTCCAAGAAATTGTACCTTTTTCTTCTTCTCTTCTAACTCTTACACTATGGCCCATAGGAGCAAAGTCTGCATAACCTCGTACGTCTATAGCATGATTAGGACAAGCTTTTACACATGAGTAACACTCCCAACAAAAATTTGGTTCTATATTCTTTGCTCGTCTAATTGTTTCGTCTATATGCATTATATCAGACGGACAGATATCTACGCAGTGACCGCAGCCATCACATCTAGTCATGTATACAAATGTTGACATAAATTAATTTTTATCCTTGAAGTTTCTTATCATAAAATCTTTAATAATGCTTAGGTTGTTCTCTTTTAATTCCCAGGCCAAATTGTTCGGGGGCATCTGCTGGTGGTGGCAAATTGTCTCTAGATCCATCTGCTTCTGCTAAATTCTTTTGAATCGCTGCTCCTGGTTTGTAAAACATATGAGCAAATTTAGACCAATAAACACCTCCAAATAAAATTAAATTTGAAATAATGTATAGAATTAAAAATAAATAACTTAATCCGACTAAGTCAGAAAATTGTGTGTATGACCAAGCTAATCCAAAAGTAGCACAAGCCAATAATGCTAAAACAAATAAATCTGCTGTAATAATTCTATACCAAGGGTGAGCTTCCGCTGAAACGTCAACTCTTAAAAAGAACCAGAACCAATATCCCCCTAGACAAGTCATAAGTGCTCCAACATGCCACGTTACAGTCACGTAAGAAGGAGCAATAGAACCATCGGTATAATTAAAAATTAAAGCTACTGAAGCAATCCAAAATAAAATTGTTCCGTACATACCTAATACATGTGCTAATCTTCTTTTACCCATACCTAGTTCAGAAGTAGTTGCAATATCATGTACTACTGTTTTTAATATTACAGTTGTTTTCTTTCCAGCGCTTAGATCTGTTTTTGCAGACTTTTTTGCTTTTTTTGCATTTCTGAAAAAATAAATTACATTTTTTTTGTGAAGCATATCTAACCCAGTGCTAACTATCACTAACAGTATCATTGCAATTACAAAGAATTGCATTGATGCAGCAGGTAAAACTAAAGCTAAGTCCGCAAATGGATTATTAGTAAACATAATGATTTTCCCTCGAATTAATTATTTTATATAGGTGATAATTGCAGGTCAAGTGAGAATAGCTCGCAACTATTTGAGTTTTCCCTCTTTTCTCATTTGTTCTCTAATTTTTGTAGCTGAAATTTGTTGTGTTTTCTCATCAAGAACAATTTCTTCGATCTTGTAGCCCACTCCTCTTCCATAACAAATGTTTGTAATGTTGGGAACTAAAGTGACTTGAATTCTATTTTTATATTCCTTCAAGGCTTCAAAAATATTTTTTTTTACTGTTTCAAAATCAAAGGGGTTATCATCAACTCCTTTTACGTCGCGAACCATTATATTTACTTGGCCAGTTTTTTTTAGAATTTCCTCAAAAAGCTTTTGATGGCCCCCATGCCATGGCTGCCATCGACCTAGCATCTGTGCAGTTGGGAGTTTATTATCCCAAACATGATTATCGTTCTTCATTAATTAGACTTAGTAATTTAATTTAAGCGGCGACTGAATCAAGCTTATGCTTAGAAGTCATTCCACTTAAAAAATTCCAAAGATATCTTGCAGTTAAAACTGAAGCTTTTTCTGCTTTTACTTGCTCTTCTTTGGAAAGCCCATCTAAGAGTTTCTCGCACTCTGCTCTATGAATTACATCTGCAGATTTATGAGCCTCAAAAAATTCTAATCCTTCTTTAGAATTCACTCCATAGAATTTTTTTAATCCCTGAATTTTAGTTTCAGCTATCTCTGGAATTTGTCTTTCATAAGTGTACAATGAAGCTAAACCCTCAGCATATGACTTTCTTGCTTGAGTAAAAAAGTTATCTATCATATCTTTAGTAAACCAATCTAATTTAACATTTTCTATTTTTTTCTCATCAGCTCCTAAAGCTTTTGCAAAGTTCTTCCATAGTTTTGGATGATCACCATCTTTATTTTCTTCATCCTGTAAATTTTCTAAAAGTATTCTTCTTTTTTCAAGATCCTCACAAATAGAATGAGTGGCACTTATATATCTCGGAAAAGCTTTTACGTGTTGGTAATACTGTTCAGCATAATCTTTAATAATTTCTCGAGTTAACTTTCCTTCGTTCCAATAAACTTGATAGAACGGATGTTTGAGTAAATGAAACTTATCTAATTTCGCACCTAATTCTTTTGAAAACATTTTTTCTCCTCAGTTAATAGTTATGTTTAAACTCTATTAAATTGAATATTCAATTTAAACAATAAAAACAATTATCCACAAGGACACATTTTCATAAATAAATGTTCTCGTTTTGATTCACTTTTGATTCCAAAGTGGACTCATAATACAACTTAAAGGTGATTATCCACAGGACTAAAATACTTAGGTTTTATTTAACTCTCTAATTAAAGGTCTTTCATCTATAGGATAGTGAATTAATGTGGCAAATATAGATAATGCAATGGCAATATACCAAGCGTAATCATAAGAACCATAGAGGTCATAAAAATAACCTCCAAGATAAGCGCCTAAAAAAGCACCAAATTGGTGGCACAGAAATACAATGCCAAAAAGTGTGCTTAAATATTTTGTTCCAAATATTTGAGCAACAATTCCATTTGTTGGAGGCACGGTAGACAGCCAAAGAAGTCCAAATGTAATACCGAAAATTATTGAATTTAATAGAGATGGAGGAGAAAAAATAAATATACAAATACTTACAGCTCTAAGAGCGTATAAAATGCTCAATAAGTTTTTTTTTCTGTACTTAGTGCCTAGGTAACCTATGCCCAAAGTACCAAATATATTAAATAAACCAATTAAAGCTAAAATAATTGTTGCCGACCAACCATCCATGCCTCTATCCTGCATATAACCGGGTATATGCGTTCCAACTAGTGTAATTTGAAACCCACAAACAAAAAAACCTAAAACTAATAAGACATAACCTCTATGTTTAAAAGCCTCTACAATAGCAGCTGAAAAAGATTGATCTCTATCTGCTTGCGATGAATTAATAATATTTTTTGACGGTATCAGAAACAGAGATGCTACTAATCCAAAAGCAATGAAATACATAAAATATTTTAAAGTTTGCTCCCAGCCTACTGTTCCAAGACTATACTGAGTAAAAAGTGGAGATAAAAAATAACCAAGTGAAGCAGCGGCAGTAACATATCCTGTAGCTAAAGTTCTTGTTTCATTTGGAAAATGTTTTCCAACTTCAGAAACAGGTACTCCAATAGCTGTTGCTCCCAAAGCAATTCCTACTAAAACTCCTAAGCTAATTTGGAAAAAAATACCTGTATTAGGTCCTGCATAAAGCATATAAATTCCTAATCCAAAAATAATAAATCCTAGGAAAACTGCTTTATTTCCTCCCAGTTTATCTGCTAAGAAACCAAAAATAGGTGCAAAAAACCCCCAGAATAACATTTGAATTCCAATAGCTAGTCCAAATTCAGTTCTGGTGCAGCCAATTCCCTCTTCGAAAGCTTTAAAAAATAATCCAAAAGTTTGCCGCAAACCCATTGAAATTAAAATTATAGTACACGCTGAGGCTAGGACTATAAAGGCAGTTTTATTTGGAATAAATTTAAACATTATTATTTTATATGGCGTAATGAACTTTTTAAATCATAAATTAAATCTTTTGGATCTTCGAGTCCAATATGAAGTCTTACAATATGTTCGTCTTTCTTAAATCTAAAAAATTTTCTCGTTTTAGTATATTTTGTGTTACCTCTAAGATCTTGTAATAAAACTAAACTTTCAAAACCTCCCCAACTATATCCGATTCCAAATAGTTTTAAGGAATTAACAAATTTAATTACTGAAGATTTTTTGCTACTCTTAACAACAATAGAAAATAACCCATTAGCACCACTATAATATTTCTTCCATAATTTATAATTTTTTGACGATGGTTTGTGTGGGTATAGAATTTCTTTAATTTTTTTTTGTTTTTTTAGAAAATTAATAATGACTTTTGTATTTTCGTAGTGTTGTTTTAATCGAACGTCTAAAGTTCTGAGTCCCCTAATGATAAGATAAGCTTCATCTGCTGACATTCTATATCCAGATAATTTATAAAAAAACATTACTTTTTTAAAAACTTTTCTATTAACTGCTAATGAACCTCCCATAGCATCTGAGTGACCAGAAAAATATTTTGTCGCCGAAGTAAATGACATGTCAAAGCCAATTTTCAATGGCTTTAGGTATAATGGAGTTCCCCAAGTGTTATCAAGAAAAGTTATTATTTTTTTTCTCTTTGCAAGTTTTACAATTTTTGACAAATCTTGAAATTCAAAGGTATTACTGCCTGGATTTTCAACCAATATCATTTTTGTTTTATTTGAAATCTTATTTTTTAAATCGTTAAAATTATCTGGATCATAAAACCTCGCTTTTATATTAAATTCACAAACAAGCTCCTCAGAAATTTCTTTGGTAGGGCCATACACATTGTCAGAAACTAAAATTTCGTCTCCTGGGCGACAAATGCTCATTATTGCCAAAGCTACTCCGCCAAAACCGGTTCCTGTAAGGAAAATATGGTAAGCTTGTTCGAGCCCTTTAAGTATATTTTCTAATTCTATTGTTGTTGAACTTCCATATCTTCCATAACTATAGTAGCTAATTTTTTTGTTAGCTTTAATCTTTTTCTCATGCTGATGTAACTCTTGCATAGAATTAAATAATATAGTGGAAGCTCTAGTAACTGAGGGATTAGCTGACCTATTGGCGTTATCCTTAGTAGGATGTTTTAAAAATGTGCTTATAGACTTTTTCATAAAATAAGTATATCTGAAGCTTACATAACTTTTATACAAGAAAACATACAAAAGGAGAAAAAAATATGGGTTATCCGAAAAAACACAGAGGACGAAGAAAAATTGGCTCTAAAAAAAGAAGAGCAAGAAAAAGAAATAAAAGAAAATAATTAATACCATTTTTCATGAAAGAAATAACTCAAATTAGAAAGTTGAGTTTGTGGATTTTCCTAGTTCCACTACTAGCAATTAATTTATGTTTAATTATCTCACAGAATCATCAATTACTGGAGAACACGATTTTTGCAGTTGCTGAAGTTGGTAAATCAAATTTTACCATTCCTTACTTAGATGGAAGTTTATCGATAAGTAGAGCATCGAGAGGTTTTCCTCAATTTTTAATTTTTAAACCTTCAATGTTTTTGACAGCAGTTTTTTTATTTTATTATTGGAGAAATAATAATAATTTAGTTAATAATTTAAACTCTACAAATATTAATTATAGATTTAAAACATTTGGAATACTCTCTGCATTTTTCTTAATAATTCATTCAATTTTATTAGGAGTTAAATTTGATATTCAAATATATAAATTGTTTAGACGTGTTGTTCTTCTTGCATTTATAATTTTTGAAATTATTGCACAAGGTATTTTGGTATATCATTTATTTAAGTTGAAAAGAAAGTTAGAAAATTTTGTAAATAAGAATATCTTAATTTTAAAATTTATTTTAGTACTTGTATTAATAATAGTAGCTATCTTAAGTCTTCCACTTTTGGTAACTAAAGGTAACACGCATTTTAAACATGCATTAGAGTGGAATTATTTTGTAGGAGTAATTGTTTTCTATTTGCTGTCTAGGTTTTTTTGGAGAAGAACCACATAAATTTCCAGGCTTTCGCCCAGAAATTTAGTAGTTTTGGCTCGTCGTTTTAGGCGCTACCGCCAAGCCTTCCCGATGGACTATTCTAGCGCTACTAGGTCCACCTTTCTGCCCTTTAAGCTTGAACCTCTCGGTTTTTCCCTAAATGGCCAGTTAAGAGTTGCCTCTTAATTAATTATATTAAATCACAAATCTCAAAGTATATGTATCACTTAGTGCGTGTTGTATAAACTGCTGTTAACTAAGTGGATAAGTTTTTGTTAAAAGTCTTATCAATCCAACCGCCACCAAGAACTTTATCCCCAAAATTATCTTTTGAATAAAAAACACATGCTTGCCCTGGTGAAATGCCTGTTTCCTTGTCTAAAATCTCCACTTCTGCAATTTTATCAATAATTTTAACATTTGCTTTTATAAGTTTACCAGTGGATCTTACTTTGATAAAAATCGAATTTTTAAAATCTTTTTTCTGCCCTAATACATTTAGTTCTCTAAGTTTAATTTTTTGAATAATTAAAGCTTTTTTCTCTCCTACAATAATAGAGTTATCTTTCGAGTTAATCTTAATAACATAAAGTGGTTTATTATTTGAAATTTTAATTCCTTTACGTTGACCAATTGTATAATTAATTATTCCTTCATGATTACCTAGTTGATTTCCTGATACATCATATATTTTACCTGGTTTAAAAGACTCTGGTCTAAACTTCTGAATGACAGAGCTGTAATCTCCATTCGGAACGAAACAGATATCTTGGCTATCTGGTTTATCTGCCACGTTTAGTTTTAGTTTAACAGCTATGGATCTTGTCTCAGATTTATTGATTTCCCCCAATGGAAATCTTAAGTAATCAAGTTGCTCTTGAGTTGTGTTAAATAAGAAATAACTTTGGTCTCGATTTTGGTCTTTAGCTCTATACATACTTGCATGCCCATTATGCTGTAATCTAGATACATAATGTCCCGTAACTAATGCATCAGCTTTTAAATCTTTTGCGTACTTAAATAAGTCTCTAAATTTAACTGTTTGATTGCATTGAACGCATGGAATTGGGGTTTCACCGGCAGTATAACTATCTATGAAGGTGTCAATTACCTCTTTTTTAAATTTTTTTTGATAGAAAAGTATTTGATGATTAATATTTAATTTTTCGGATACTCTTTTGGCGTCTAATATATCTTGGCCGGCACAACATTGTCTTCCTTCTTTAGATGTTTTTGCATCGTCATATAGTTTTAATGTTATACCCGTTACATCGTAACCATTTTCTTTCATTAATGCAGCTACAACAGAAGAATCGACACCTCCAGACATTGCTACTACAACTTTTGTATCTTTTTTAGATTTATTTATTCCTAGAGAATTCATAATTAAAAGTATATAATACAAATATAAGTTTTTTTCCATAATGCATATTGATTTTGAACCAGGCGATTATGTTATTAATCCAGCCAAAAATGATTGGGGGATAGGACAAATACAATCTATTATAGGCAATAAAGTAACTGTTAACTTTGAAAATATTGGCAAACAAGTAATTAACATTGAAGTTATCACGTTAGAAAAAGTAAAAAGATGAATAAACAAGAATTAAAAAAATTAGCTAAAAGTTTAATTGATACATTTAATAGGGCTGGGGATACAAGTATTCAATTGTTTAATGAAGGTCTTAAAGTTGAGATCAAAGAAGATGGTTCCCCTGTTAGCAATGGAGATTTAAAAATAAATGATATGATTACTAAGAAAATTTTAGAAATAACTCCAAATATTCCAATAATTTCAGAAGAAACAGTTGACTTAAATGTAAAAAATAAAGCCAAAATATTTTGGCTTATTGATCCAATTGATGGAACAAAAGAATATATAGCAGGAAAAGACGAATTTACTTTAAATGCAGCTTTAGTTATTAATAAAGTTCCTACTGTAGGTTTAGTGGGAGTCCCAAAGAAAAAACAACTTTTTTATTCATTTGGTCCAAATGAAAGTTACTTAATAGAAAATGGTAAAACTGAAAAAATAAATTGTTCAAAAAAAACGCCAAGGGACAAAATAGTTGCATTATCTAGCTCTATAAAACCCTCTGATGTAATTCTAAATAAATTAAAAGAATACAAAGTAAATTCTATGGTAAAAATGGCAAGTTCATATAAATTTTGTGTAATTGCAAAAGGAGATTTTGATATTTACGCGGCCAAAGAGAGAGCTTGTGAATGGGATTACGCTGCCGGTCATGCTGTTGCAGAAAATGCGGGAGCAATAATTAGTACTCTTGACGGGAAATCTTTTTTATATGGTAAAGAGGACTATAAAAACCAAAGTTTATTGATTAGAAGATCAAAAAATTTATATGTTTAAAACAATCTTAGCAATAATAATCTCGGTAACTTTTTTCGGAATTTTATTTTTTATTATAGTTCGAAACTTGCTAAAAAGAAAATTAGATGAATTAGTTGAAGATGAAAAGAAAAAAAAATCAAACGATTTTAAGTAATTTGTTAAATTCTGTAGTTTCTAAATCAAGAACTCTTTTAGATAAATCAAAACTAAATCCGCCTCTAGCCAAAATCCCCATATCTTTTTTGTAATATAACTCTCTATTAGCTTCAGGTCGTAATGGACCTATTCTTCTTCTTTTGCACAATCTTAAGGCTGATACAAAATCAGGTTCAATTTTATCCTCTTTAATTTTATCGATACTTTGTTTTATATATTTACTATCAATTCCCTTATTTATTAAAGATTGATGAATTTTATTTAAAGAATAACCTCTACGTAAAAACATTCTTGCTTTAGAGTCTGAGTATAATTCATCATTTACAATTTTATTTTGTTCAAGGTTTTTTATGATCTCGTCAATTATTGAAGACACTTCTTTTTTTGACTTTGTGCCTTTAATTTTTGTTAAGTATTTTTTCAATAAATAAATTTTTAATTGTTGTTTGGAAGGACTATATTTTTCCAAATAAGAATAAGCCAAATCTTTTAAATTTGTAGTCAGATCATCAAAATCTCTTTTATTTGATGTGGGATTCATTTCGTTAATATACTATATTATTTTTCATGATAAATAATCTATTAGAGTTTTTGACATATGAAAATATTTACCTTTTAGCTAATTGGGGCGTCTTGCCTTTTTGGTTATTGTTGATAATTTTTCCTAACCAATTTGCAACGAGATTTTTAGTTCAATCTATAATTGCTCCTTTGATATTAGCAAGTGCTTACGGACTTGTTGCGTATAATATTTTTTTAGATGGAGATATTCTTGGTGGTTTTGAACTTTATTATGGATTAGACGAATTGTACTCTATGTTTTCTAATGAGGCCTTTTTACTAATATTTTGGCTTCACTTTTTAGCTATAAGTTTGTTTGTTGG
>JAOOKL010000007.1 GCA_028408025.1 Candidatus Pelagibacter sp.
CAAAATACTCCGCAAGCTAGAATTGCCTATAAAGGCGAAAGTGAAGAATATAAAAAAACTAACACAGAACTTTACTTGATATTTGCTCTTGCTTTAATAACAGCTTATTTAGCTTTGAGCGCACAATTTGAAAGTTGGAGGCATCCATTAACAATAATGTTAACTGTTCCAATGGCAATACTAGGAGGCCTATTAGGTCTTTTAGTAGTTGGATCTTCGCTAAACGTTTATAGTCAAATTGCTTTGATCATTCTAATTGGTTTATCAGCAAAAAATGGAATTTTAATTGTTGAGTTTGCTAATCAATTAAGGAAAGAAGGAAAAAATCTTGAAATTGCAGTTTTTGAAGCAGCTTCGATTAGATTAAGGCCAATTTTAATGACAAGTATATCTACAATAATTGGTGTTCTCCCTCTTATTCTGGGAACTGGTCCAGGTGCAGCAAGCAGGTTGACAGTTGGTATAACAATATTTGGCGGTATGCTGTTCTCAACTTTTTTTACTCTATATGTAATTCCTACTGTTTATACCATAGTTGGTAAAGGAACTCAGAGAATAGATGCGGTTGAAATAGAATTAAAAAAACAGCTTAAAAAATAATATATTTATTCTTATCTAGATTCTTTTTGCAAAGCTTAAGCTGTTTTCTGTATTTACTTGCCATATCTTTTACAGACTTAGCATAAATAATAGCTTTTTTGTCTTTAGAATAATTTTTATAATCTCCCCAGCCTTTATAATAAGCTAAATACTGCCTGTAGGCATCTTGTTTAGATATTTTTAATATCTTAGAAGTTTTGTGAATATACCAACCTATAAAATCAACTGAGTCTTTAAAACGAGCTCGTGTTGCTAATGGATTGTCTGTTTCTCTTTTGTACTGCTCCCAAGTTCCTTTTACAGCCTGGGAATAGCCAAAAGAACTAGATGGTCTTTTAAAAGGTATTACTTTAAATAATTTTTTCCTAGGAGGTTTAGCTAACCAATTAAAATCACTCTCTTTTTTTACAAAAGCAAGTTGTAAGTGAATAGGTGCTCCCCATTTCTCATATGAAGCTTTAGCATGTTTATACCAAAGATATCTTTCTTCAAATATTGCGCAACTATTTTGAGTATTTTTTGGAATTGAAGAACAAGTAGCTAATAAGAAAAAAATTCCAATAGATAAAATTTTTTTATAAAGAATCATTTCTTAAATTATATAAGAAATTAATTTAGCTTTCTCCATTTTTCTGGTTTCATAAAAGACCCTTTCCACATTCCCAATTTTTCTTCTTTCGCATAATTTTCGTCAAGTATATATAGTTTTGAATATTTTCTATAAGCTATTGCATAACCATTTCGCACCATCCATCTGTTCAAATTTATTTTACCTTTCAAACATTTTCCCAAATATCTCTTATATCTATCTTTTCCTGATAAAATACATTTTACAGGTTCATTGCCAATTTTTTGTATAAGTTTTTTTTTAGATATTTGTCCACAATAATAATCTTTTTGAAAATTTAAGAAAATTATTTGAAGGTAAGATTTTTTACATTTTTGTCTCATTTCGGGAGCGTCAATACCTTCTAATCTAATCTTATAAGATTTAATATGAATTGTATCTCCATCAACTACTTTCGGAACTCCAATAATTTCTGATGCTTGAATATTTTGAAAAAAAAATAAGATTAATATTGTTATTATGTATTTATTCATAAAATCATTTTTTTTAAAAAAAATATTAATATTACTCCAATCATATTAGCCAACAAATCGTAAAGCTCGAAAGCTCGATTAGGAATAAAATAGTGTGAGATTTCTAAAAGAATAGAGATAAAAAAAATAAAATAAAGATTAGTAAAAATTCGGATCTGTTTTAAATTACAAATCACAGCTAAAGTTGTAATGTACATAAAACAAAATAAATGATTAATTGAAGTCCCTATAGGGTTATCAACTAAATTTGGTTGTTTTCCTAAATCTCCATAAAAAAAATATCCAATCAGACTTCCCGGAAATAGATATAGAATGAACAATCCGATTAAAGAGAAATAGTAAAGATATTCAATCAATTTTATGACATTATTTTTCATTATAAATTTAATATAGTACATAATTTCTGATATTTAACTATTATGAGTAAATTAATCTTAACAAGACATGGCCAAAGTGTATGGAATGCTGAAAACAAATTTACGGGATGGGTAGACGTTGATTTATCCGAAAAAGGAATTTTAGAGGCTCGAAAATCTGGTCAATTAATTAAAAATCTAAATATTAATATAGATGTTTCCTACACATCTTTTTTAAAAAGAGCCATCAAAACGCTTACCACTATACTTCAAGAAAATGGTTTGGAGCTTAAATTTAATACTTCTTGGGAATTAAATGAGAGACATTACGGATCTTTAACTGGTTTAAACAAAGAGGAAACTAAAAAAAAAATTGGTGAGGAACAGTTTAAAAAATATAGAAGATCTTGGGATATGCCGCCGCCACCAATGGCTGAGAATGATAAAAATATTTCTTTATTTAGTCCGTTAAATGCAAGTATACCAGTGGGCATGATACCTTTTACGGAGTCCTTAAAAGATACTTATGGAAGAGTTATTCCTTACTATGAAAAAGAAATTCAAAAACATTTCAAAGAAAATAAGAATGTTTTAATATCAGCTCATGGTAATTCAATAAGAGCACTATGTAAGTATTTGTTTAAAATTTCTGATGAAAAGATTAATGAATTAGAAATTCCTACAGGAAATCCTCTTATAATTGAATTTGATAATAATCTAAAAATCCAAAAGTATCATTATTTAGATGAGAATAGAGCTAAACCTATTATTTTTAATCAGTAAATTAAATTAGATATCTTATCGTACATTTCTTTTGTATTTAAGTGATAAAACTTTTGTTTACTCTCATTTCCAATTAAAGAATTTTCCTTAATTAGATAGTTCCAAATTTTGTTCATAGAAAAAATTTTATCTTTTATGGAACTAAAAGCGTTTTGGTCTAAAATTTGAAGACCAGTAAAAATATATTCATTGCTTTTATCTCTACTAATCACACCATTATGAAGATTAAAATCTCCCTTAAAAGAACTGTCAAAGCTCAATTTTTTATTGACTAACAATAAACAAGGTTTTTTCTTTTTAAAATAAAGATCTTCTAAATCTTTTAATTCATTGCAGTAGGCATCACTCCATAATGTATCAGGATTAACTGCTATAAAAGGTTTTTTAAAAGATTTAGTGGCGTGAAGTATTCCACCTCCAGTATCAAGCAACATGTTCTGCTCATCGGAGATCATAATTTTTGCCTCATAATTCTTGCTATTAATAAAATCTTTTATTTGACCTGGTAGATGATGGACATTAATAACTATTTCTTCTATTCCATGATTAATTAACAACTCAATAGCTCTCTCTAACAAGTTCTTGCTACCTATTTGAATTAGCGGCTTAGGAGTTTTTAAAGTGATCGGCTGCATTCTTTTTCCCAATCCAGCAGCTAGAATCATTCCATGTTTAATGTTCATATTCTAACCTCTTTTAATTTTTTTAAAGGTAGATGCTTTTTAAATAATATATTTAATCTAGAAAAAATAGGGTTTCTCATTCTTTTTTCAAGAAGTGACCAGGTGTGAGGTAAATATTTTAGATAGTTTGGTTTTTTATCTCTTTTATAAAGACGAACAAAAATCCCAAGTATTTTTAAATTTCTTTGAACAGATAAAATATCAAAATCATTTTTAAAATGAGATTGATCCTTAACTTTAAATTTAGATTTTTTTATATAGTATTCAAATAAATCATCTTTTAAATTGTTAGGCATTTTAATCCTTACGTCATCAATCAAAGAGGCAACATCATATAAAGGATTTCCAATTATTGCATCTTGACTATCAATTAGACTTAATTTTTTTTGAGTTATCATTACATTTGATGCATGAAAATCTCTGTGTGTAAAACAATTGTTTTTAAAATGAAGTTTTTTATAAATATTATTAAGTTCTTTCTTTAATATTTTTTTGATTTTCCCAAGCTTTAAATTTTTAGAGCAATGCTTTAGATACCAATCAAAAAATAAATCTGACTCTTTGTGAAGGTGGCTTAAAGAATATTTAGTAAATTTGATTTTTTTTCCACTAAAATAATATTGATTTTTCAGTCTAACTTTTTGTAATTTGATGATTAATTCAATTAGTTTTTTATAGGCCTTTAGTTTATTTTTTTTATTCTTAATATACTTGTAAAAAGATTTATCACCTAAATCTGTAATTTCTATCATGTTATTTTTGTAATAATTTTTTATAAGTTTGGGTGATAAAATATGATGATTGTTTAAAATTTTATTAACAACAGAATAAACAATTAAATTTTTATACTGTTCCTTTCTTGCTAAAACTATTATTGAAGTTTTATTGTTCTTTTCAACTCTATAGAATTCTCTAAAAGACGCATCTCCAGAAATTTTTTTTAATCTATAATTCATTTATTTTAAAATCTTTCCATTTTCCATATCCCACAAGACCAAATTCTCTTTCGTTCTCCTTCTCAGAATAATTTAAACGTAACTCTAGTCTATTTGCTATGTTTGTTTTAATTATTTCGGGCCATTCAATAATTTTTATTGCGTTAACTTCCTCCTTAAATATACCTAAATGATCTAACTCCTTATTGTTCTTAATTCTATAAAGATCATAATGCATTACTTTTAAATTTTTAATATCGTATTCATATAATAGGTTAAATGTTGGGCTTAAAACTTCTGTTTCTTTTGTACCTTTTCGTTTTTGTAAATAATTAATAAAATTTCTTGTAAAAGTTGTTTTTCCTACTCCAATTTCACCGATTAAAAGAATACAATCTTTTTCAGAGACATGATCTGCAATTTTATTTGAAATTAATTTAAGGTGATCTAAAGATTTAACAATCATTAGCTACTAATCTAGTAGCGATAAGTATCCGGTTTAAAAGGCCCTGATGGTTTAACGCTTATATAGTCTGCTTGTTCTTTTGACATTTTAGTTAGTTTTGCCCCAACCTTTTCTAAATGTAGCATGGCTACTTTTTCATCTAAATGTTTAGGTAAAACATAAACCTTGTTTTCATATTTATGAGAATTATTCCACAATTCAATTTGAGCTATAACTTGATTAGTGAAGGATGCGCTCATTACAAAGCTTGGATGACCTGTTGCACATCCCAAATTAACTAATCTGCCTTCTGCTAATAATATTATTCTTTTTTTGCTTGGCAATTCTATTTCATGGACTTGTGGCTTTATTTCATCCCACTTATAATTTTTAAGCGCTTCTACTTGTATTTCATTATCAAAATGACCAATGTTGCAAAGTATTGCTCTATCTTTCATGTTTCGCATATGGTCTGCGGTTACAATATCTTTATTTCCTGTTGCTGTTACAACTATATCTGCATCTTTAATTGCCTCATCCATTATTACTACTTCATAACCTTCCATCGCAGCTTGAAGCGCACAAATTGGATCGGTTTCTGTAACCAAAACTCTTGCACCTGCCTGTCTTAATGAAGCAGCGCTACCTTTTCCAACATCTCCAAAGCCTGCTACTATAGCAACTTTTCCTGACATCATCACATCTGTAGCTCTTTTTATTCCGTCAACTAAACTTTCTCTACATCCATATAAATTATCAAATTTTGACTTGGTGACTGAGTCGTTTACATTTATTGCAGATATCAAAAGCTCGTTATTTGCTTCCATCTTTTTTAATGCTAAAACTCCTGTCGTTGTTTCCTCAGATACTCCTTTAATATTTTTGAGTAAATCTTTATATTCTTTATGCATCAGGGCAGTAAGATCACCCCCGTCATCTAAAATCATATTAGGTATCCAATCTTTTTTTCCTTCGATTGTCTGTTTTACGCACCACCAATATTCTTTTTCAGTTTCCCCTTTCCAAGCAAAAACTGGTACTCCAGCTTTTGCAATAGCAGCTGCTGCATGATCTTGAGTAGAAAAAATATTACAAGAAGACCATCTACATTCTGCTCCAAGATCAACTAATGTTTCTATTAATACTGCTGTTTGGATTGTCATATGTAAACAACCTAGAATTCGAGCTCCCTTAAGAGGTTTTTTCCCTCCATATTCTTTTCTAATAGCCATCAAACCTGGCATCTCTGTTTCCGCAAGAGAAATTTCTTTTCTTCCAAAATCAGCTAGGTTTATATCTTTTACTTTAAAATCTTGAGACATATTTTAATGTTATTTAACAAGATAACAGAATGTTATCAAGTAAGATCGCTAAGAAAATTTTGGTAACAATACTTCTACTTGAGCTCCTTGTTTATTTACTCTATTTGAGGCAGATATTGTACCTTCATGTAATTCGACTATATTTTTTACAATATTAAGTCCTAAGCCTGAATGCTTTCCAAAGCTTTTAGGTCTATTGCTGTAAAAACGTTTAAATATTTTTTGGGGAGATGTCTCTGAAAAACCAGGACCTTCATCTTTAATCACTAATAATATATTATTTGAAGTTTCTTCCATGTTAATTTCAATTTTCTTATTATCTTCACTAAAAGAGATAGAATTATCTAATAAATTAGCTACCACCTGTTCTAATCTATTTTCTATACCTAAAATAAAATAACTATTTTTTGAATTAATTTTCTTTTTGATATTGATTTGAATATTCTTATTTTGATTTTTTAAATCTTGTCTAAAATCTTCAACTACATTATCTATGACATCGAGTAGATTTATTTTACTCATTTTTTCTCTGGACCATGTGGCCTCATCTTTTAACATTTGAGAGTAATCTGTGATAAGTCTTTCTATTCTCTCAACATCATGGTTTATAATCGTTAGCAATTTTTCACTTTCCGTTTTTGCAGTAGTTTTGTCTAATAATTCCGAAGCACTTTTAAGGGACGCCAAAGGGTTTCTTATCTCATGAGCTAAATCATTAGAAAAAGTTTCAGCTCTTGTAGTTCTTTTTTGTAATTCTTTAGTCATCTCATCAATTGACTTTGTCAGTTTTCCAATTTCATCTTCTCTAACAAAAAAATTTTTTATATCTATATTTTGTGAAGATTTTTTTTTAATTGCTTCACTAAAGGAAACTAATAAACCTATTGGTTTTAAAATATATTTATTCAGAAAAAGAGAAAATATTAAAATAACTAAAGCAACTGCTAATACTGTTCTTATTATGAATGCTCTTCTCTCTTTAACCGCATTTAAAATATCATTAGCTTCTTCAGAAACAACTATGTAACCTGCTTCTTTCTCTTTAAGTTTTATCCGACTTAATGTGCTAACAAAAAAATTATTTTGTATCTTTTCTGAAATTGTTAGTGCCTCATTCTCGTATCTATTTATAATTGCATCTTTTATAAGATTTTTATTTTGATCTACGATTAATCTTTCTGAATTATTTTTTTCTTTAACTTTTCCATCTAATGTTTGCTCTATAATTATTTCAGATCTTTCAAAAACATTCTGATCTAAATCTAAAATATTAGTATCACCAATTAATTCACCTTTTATATCAAAAAACTGAACTCTATCTAAGCTTTGAAAAAGAAATCTAGTTGATAATAAAAAAGTTCTTATATTTTTTGAGTTAAATTCAACATTTAATCTTTCTAGGTGATCTACAGTATTATTTATAATAATAGAATGATTTGCTGTTCGTTTTTTAATTAAGTTAGGTTCAATAGCTTTTAGATAAATTATAGTAAAAAGTCCTAAAATAGAGAATACGCTAAGATTAAATAATAAAAATTTTCTTAAAATAGATGCAGATTTTTTTTGTCTCATTAACTAACATTCCATCTATACCCACTTCCGTACCTAGTTTCAATCGCAGAAAATTTTTCATCTACCTTTTTGAACTTTTTTCTGATTCTTTTGACATGACTATCAATAGTTCTGTCTTCTATCTCTGTATTCTCCTTATAAGCGATATCCATCAGATGAGCTCTTTCTTTAATAACACCTGGTCTTTTGGCTAATTCTTTTACAATTAGAAATTCCGTAGTAGTTAGTTTGTCTGGCAGTGGTTTTCCTCCCCATTCACACTCTAGTTGAGAAGGGTCTAACTTTAATTTTCCATGATTAATAATATTTTTTGTATCGTCTACGATATTATTTTTTTTTCTTAATTGAACTCTAATTCGTTCAATTAAAACTTTTGTTGAAAATCCTCCTGATTTTTTTACAAAGTCATCCGCCCCTAGTTTTAACCCTAGTAATTCATCAACTTCTTCATCCTTAGAAGTTAAAAAAATAATGGGTATCGACATTTTCTTTCTTAATTTTTTTAATAACTCTTCACCATCCATTCTCGGCATCTTTATATCTACCACAGCCAAGTCAGGTGGATTTCTTGTAAGACCAATTAACGCCGACTCTCCATCTATATAAGTTTGAACAGAAAAACCCTCTCTCTCCAACGCGATACTTATACCAGTAAGGATATTTCTATCATCATCTACTAAAGCAATAGTTTGTGTCATATGTTTATTCTCAAGATCTTAATGTCAAAATTTAGGCGTTTAATGAGCTTCTCCCCAATTGTTTCCTGAATTTATACTTACCTCCAGTGGTATTGAAAACATATGATGCTCCGAACTCGAGATAGAAACCATAGCATCTTTTATATTTTTTTTAATTTTATCTTCATCCTTTTTTAAACACTCAAAAATCAGTTCATCATGAATTTGGAGAAGCATTTTAGTTGTGTTTTTTTTGTCCTTAAGAACTTTATCAATTTTTATCATAGCTAATCTTATAATATCAGCTGCCGATCCTTGAATGGGAGCATTGATAGCTGCTCTCTCTTGAAAACTTCTTACGCTAAAATTTTTATCATTTATTCCTCTAAGATGAATCCTTCTTCCAAAGATATTAGTAACAAAACCTTGTTTTCTACAAGTCTTAATTGTTGAATTCATGTAATCTTTTATTTCAGGAAATTTTTTAAAGTAAGCGTTAATAAAATCTAAAGCTTCTTGATTTGATACAGAAATCTGTTTTGCCAAACCATATTGAGTAATACCATAAATTATACCAAAGTTAATTGCTTTTGCTTTTCTTCTAAGATCTTCTGTGACTTTATTAATTGGTGAACCAAAAACTTGGCTAGCAGTTAAAGTATGAATATCTTGATTGTTTTTAAAAGCCTTCTTCAAAGCCTTAACATCAGCCATGTCTGCTAAAATTCTCATCTCAATTTGATTATAGTCAGCTGAAATAAGAGTGTAATTTTCTTCAGCGATAAAAGCTTTCCTTATTTCTTTACCATCTGGTGTTTTTATTGGAATATTTTGGAGATTAGGATCACTTGAAGCAAGTCTTCCAGTATTTGTTGCTGCTAGAAGAAAAGATGTATGTACCCTTTTTGTTTTAGAGTTTATGTGATCCTGCAAGGCATCACTATAAGTACTTTTTAATTTAGATACTTGTCTCCACTCTAAAATCAAATTAGGAAACTTGTGACCAGTTAACGCTAAGTCTTCTAAAATTTTGGCATTTGTTGCTAGGCTTCCCTTTTTTGTTTTTTTTAATTTCGCAATTTTGAGATCGTTGTAAATTATTTCTCCTAGTTGTTTGGGTGACCCAATATTAAACTCTTTGCCAGATATGTTATAAATTTCTTTTTCCATCTTTTTTAATCTTTCCTCAAATTTTTTTGATAATCTTTTTAGATATGCATCATCAATTTTTATCCCATTCATTTCCATATTTGATAGCAATTTAACCATGGGTTTCTCAAAAATTTCATAAATTTTGTTGAGACTTTCTTGATTTACTCTTTCCGATAACAGTTCATAAAGTCTTAGTGTAACGTCAGCGTCTTCAGCGGCATATTCTGTTGCCTCTTTCAAATTTATATCGGAAAATTTTAACTGTTTTTTTCCAGTTCCTACCAAATCTTTATATGAAATAGTCTTATGAGCGAGATGTAATTCGGAAAGGGTATCCATATTGTGCCTGTTATTACCAGCGTCCAAGACGTAGGATAGCAACATGGTGTCCTCAATAGGACTTATATTTATCCCATTGTTCCTCAATACAATTAAATCGTACTTTATATTTTGACCAACTTTTTTTATACTTTCATCTTCCAGCAGAGGTTTTAACTTTTTTAAAACTAACTCTTTATTCAAACATTTAAATTTTTTATGATTAATTGGGATATAGTACGCCTCGTTAGAGGCACAACTAAATGAAATGCCAACTAGATCAGCTTCCATAGAATTTAAAGATGTAGTCTCTGTATCAACTGAAATAATTGATTTATTATTTAATTTATTGATTAGTTTTTCTAAATCATTTTCATTAAGAACATTTTTATATAGTTTAATATCAATTTTTGAAACTTTGTTCTTTTTAGACTTAGAAATTTTATTAGTCGAGCTATCTTCTCCATAAACACTTATAGCTTGACTAAGCAATCTATTGAACTCCATATCTCTGAGAAAATTATATAGGATATCTCTTTTAACATCTTTTATAATGAAACTATTAGGATCAGCTTCGACAGGAACGTCATCTTTTAATGTTACCAATTTTCTACTCAATAAAGCTTTTTCTTTATTAGCTATTAATGTTTCACGTCTTTTATTTTGAGGTATTTCAGCAGCCTTTTGAAGCAAAGTATCTAAACTTTTATATTTATTAATTAATTCAGCCGCAGTTTTTATTCCTATTCCTGGAACACCTGGAATATTATCTGAACTATCCCCTGCTAATGATTGTACATCAATAACTTGATTGGGTTTTACACCAAACTTTTCTAGAACCTCTTTTTCTCCAATAACTTTACTTTTCATTGGATCATATAGTCTTATCTTATTAGATACTAATTGCATTAAATCTTTATCAGAAGAAATGATCGTTACTTTAGCGCCAGCAGATGTTATTTGTTTTGCGTAAGTGGCTATAAGATCGTCTGCTTCATAATTAATGAGTTCAATAGAAGGTAGGTTAAAAGCTTTGACTGATTTTCTAATATATTCAAATTGTGGGGTTAAGTCGTCAGGGGCTTCGGATCTGTTAGCTTTATATTCACTATAAATTTCATTTCTAAAATTTTTTCTTGCAGAGTCAAAAATTACAGCAAAATGAGTTGGTTTTTGATTAGAGTCATCTGATCTTGCGTCTTCTAGTAATTTAAAAAGCATTGAACAAAAGCCACTTACTGCTCCAGTAGGCAAGCCATCACTTTTTCTAGACAAAGGAGGCAAAGCGTAATAAGCACGAAAAATGTAGCCTGAACCATCTATGAGATAATAATGGTCTGTTTTTTTTATTGAACTCATATATATATATTACATTAGTTTTTAATCTTTATTTAATCAAACTATGAGTAAATTTGCTTTAACTGTTGAAAATCTTTCAAAAACTTTCGTAGACTCCAAAAATAAAAAAGAAAATACAGCGTTAGAAAATCTAAGTTTTAATGTCAAACAAGGAGAGGTATTTGGATTATTGGGGCCAAATGGTGCAGGCAAAACTACTTTTTTAAATATTTTAGGTGGAACCGTATCTAAAACCAAGGGGAAAATAATAGTTTGGGGTTTTGACATAGATCAAAATCCAAGGCAGGTTAAAGCTTCTATAGGTATAGTCCCTCAAGAAATTAATTTAGATGCGTTTTTCAGTCCAAGAAAATTGCTTGAATTACAAGCAGGTTTATTTGGAGTTATAAAAAAAGATAGAATTACAGACATAATTTTGAAGATGGTGGCTTTAGAAGATAAAGCTAATGCTTATTCAAGAAGTCTCTCGGGAGGAATGAAAAGAAGATTACTAATAGCAAAAGCAATGGTACACCAGCCACCCATTTTGATTTTGGATGAACCCACCGCTGGAGTAGATGTTGAGTTAAGAAATAATCTCTGGAATAATGTAAAAGAACTAAATAAAGAAGGAGTTACAATTATTTTAACAACACATTATTTATTTGAAGCTCAAGAAATGTGTAACCGAATAGCAATTATAAATAAAGGAAAACTAGTTGCTCTTGATACAACTGAAAAACTTTTAGAAAGAGTACAATCTAAACGAATCAATTTTAAAATACAAAATATTGATACTTCAACTAAACTTGAAATGAAGGATGTTAAATTTGAAATTAATTCTGGTGACACCTTGTCAGTCACATATGAAAAAAAATCACTTAATTTTCAAGATATTATCAATTATTTAAAGCAAAATAATATAAAAGTGCTTGATATTTTCACTGAAGATGGAGATTTAGAGGATGTATTTGTTCAATTAACAAAAAAGTAGATTTAATAATAAAAAAAATATAGAATTTTCTTATGGAAATAGTTAAAGATTTTACTAACTCAAAATTAATAAGAGGAATATTTTTGGCATTGCTCGGAACAGTGCTATTAGCAATTTCTTCAAAAATCAAAATTCCTTTTTATCCTGTCCCAATGACAATGCAAACTTTAGTAGTTTTGATTATAGGTATAGGTTTTGGATGGAAACTTGGGTTAGCAACAATGGTTCTATATCTCTTTGAAGGTATAATTGGTTTACCTGTATTTTCTGGTACACCAGAAAAAGGAGTTGGATTTATTTACTTTACAGGTCCAACTATGGGGTATCTAATAGGATTTCTAGTAACAGTATTTCTAACAGGCTTGTTTAAATATAATAATAATTTTTTTATTAACTTCATTAAATTATCTTTTGCTACTAGCTTTATATATATTTTTGGTTTGCTCTGGTTAGGTGGATTAATAGGTTGGGATAAACCAATTTTCCAATTAGGAGCTCAACCATTTTTATTAGCAGAATTATTTAAGATTTTAATTGCAACTTTTGCTCTAAGTCAGATAAAGAAATTAAGAAATATTATCTAGGTGATCTTTTTGAGAGTATTCTTTGTAAAGTTCTTCGGTGCATTTTAAGTCTTCTCGCTGTCTCTGAGACATTTCTGTTGCATAGTTCAAATACTCTATGAATATGCTCCCATTTCACTCTATCTGCTGACATTGGATTTTCTGGTGGTTTTGCCTTCGACTCAGGTGAAGCTAAAAGGGCTGCCTCAACATCATCTGCATCTACAGGCTTAGCCATATAATCTATAGCTCCTGATTTAACAGCGGCAACTGCAGTTGGCAAATTCCCGTATCCGGTTAACATTACAATTCTGCAGTCCTTTTTGGCTTTTGAAAGTTCTTTAACCACGTCTAGTCCATTGCCGTCTTCGAGTCTTAAATCAATTAAAGCAAAGCCAGGAGGGTTACTTTTAGCTATCTGTAGTCCTTCTGAGACTGTTTTAGCCTCTTTTACTGAAAATCCCTTTTTTTCCATAGCCCTTGCCAGCCTTCCTCTTAAGGGATCGTCATCATCCAAAATAAGCAGTGTTTTATCTGAAAAATCTGAAAGATTTAGTTGCTCAGCATATTCTTTTTGCGATCTCATATATTTATATATAGTTACTCAGATCATTTTTACAACTGGATAAAATAGCACTTTTTTCTTTACATAGAGTCAAAAAAACCTTAAATGCGATTAAATAAGGTTTTTTTTATTAAAATTTTTTAAAAACCTTTTGTGTAAAAAAACGAGGGACACATGAAATGCGAAAATTTAAAGACGTTAACGAACTAGTTAATGCGACAAAACCAGATTACCCCGTATATTGTATACGGCCTGATTCGATTAAAAAATCAGCTAAATTTTTTAAAGATAATTTTCCAGGTAAAGTTCTTTACGCTGTGAAGACGAATCCAAACGAGCAAGTGATCAAACAAGTTATTTCAAGTGGTATTGAGGACTTTGATGTAGCTTCTTTAAATGAAATTAAATTAATTAAAAAAATAAAGAACGAAGTAAACTTATTTTTTATGCATACTGTTAAAACAAGGGAGAGTATTTCCTCTGCATATTTTGAATATGGAGTAAAGAACTTTGCACTAGATAACAAAGACGAACTTAAAAAAATTTTAGATGCCACAAACCAAGCTAAAGATTTAAATCTTTTTGTAAGAATAGCAATTTCAAATGAGCACGCTGAAATAGATTTATCAAGGAAGTTTGGGGCGCTTCCTTCTGAAGCTTTAGGTCTTGTAAGACTATGTAAACAGTATTCAAAAAAACTTGGAATAAGCTTTCATGTCGGATCTCAATGTATGCATAAAATTTCTTATTCGAAAGGTATTCAAGAAATAGGTAATATTATAAAAAAAACAAAAATAATACCGGATATAATAAATGTAGGTGGTGGCTTTCCATCAGTTTACCCAGATTTAAATCCTGAACCACTAATAAATTATTTAAATGAAATAAAGAAATCTTTAGAAAATCTTAAATTAAATAAGTTGCCTAAAATTATTTGTGAGCCAGGTAGAGCTTTAGTAGCAGAGAGTGGTTCTACTATTGTAAAAGTTATCTTAAGAAAAAAACAAAATCTTTATATTAACGATGGTACATATGGCTCACTATTTGATGCCGGAGTTCCAAACTTTGTTTTGCCCTCAAAAATGATTACTAGTGGCAGAGTACACTCAAAAAAGTTAACGGCATTCAGCTTTTTTGGACCTACTTGTGACAGCTTAGATTATATGAAAGGACCTTTTTTGTTACCTAATAACATTAAAGAGGGTGATTATATAGAGCTTGGTCAACTTGGTGCTTATGGTCTTACTTTTAGAACAAAATTTAACGGTTTTTATTCAAATGAAATCTTTGAATTGAATGATAAACCAATCATGTCTTTATACGAGGATTCAAGTAAAGTTGATTGCTTGGTTGCTTAATGACAAAAAAAAATGGTCCTAATATAGGACATAATAAACAATCGTTTCTAAATAATCCTGTAGAACACATTGATATTACTTCCTTTGACGCTCGAAAAATAATTGAAGGAATGGGTAAAATGTCATTTACCTCTAGAGATACAGCAAATGCAGCTAAAATTTACAATGAGATGATATCTGATGAAAATTGCTCCATTTTTCTTACAATTGCAGGTTCAACTTCCGCAGGAGGCTGTATGAAACTTTATTCAGATTTAATAAAATACAACATGGTTGATGCCGTGGTAGCTACTGGAGCCTCTATAATTGATATGGACTTCTTTGAAGCATTAGGATTTAAACATTACCAAGGATCTCAATTTCAAGATGATACTGAGCTTAGAAAAAATTATATTGATAGAATTTATGACACTTATATCGATGAAGAAGAGCTTCAAGCCTGTGATCAAGCTATTTGTGATGTAGCAAACTCTATGCAACCTAAATCTTATACGTCAAGAGAATTCATTCTAGAATTAGGGAAATTTTTAAAAAAAAACTCTAAAAAGAAAGGTTCATTAATAGAAACTGCTTTTGATAATAACGTTCCTATTTTCTGTCCTGCTTTTACAGATAGTTCTGCAGGTTTTGGCCTAGTCATGCACCAAGAGCAAAATCCAGATAAGCATATAACAATAGACTCGATAAGAGAAATGAGAGAATTAACTGAGATTAAAATAAAATCTAAGCAGTCTGGCCTATTAATGGTAGGTGGAGGTGTTCCTAAAAATTTTGTTCAAGATACAGTTGTATGTGCAGAATTATTAGGAAAACAAGTTGATATGCACAAATATGCAATTCAAATTACCGTAGCCGATACTAGAGATGGCGCTTGTAGTAGTTCAACTTTAAAAGAAGCTAGTTCATGGGGAAAAGTAGATGTAGCTAAGGAACAAATGGTTTTTGCTGAAGCAACGAGTGTCTTACCTTTAATTGTAAGTGACGCTTACCACAGACAAAATTGGAAAAATAGAAGCAAAAGAAATTTCCAAAAAATATTTAAATAAAATGGGAAAGACGAGATTAGCTTTAATACAGATGAAAATGTCATCTGAAAAAAAGAAAAATATTTCCTCCGCTATATCAAAAATCTATAAAGCTAAAAAGAAGGGTGCAGAAATTATTTGTTTACCAGAACTATTTTTAACAAATTATTTTTGTCAATCAGAAAAACATTCTAATTTTAATTTTGCAGAAAAGATTCCTGGACCAACAACTGACATGTTTTCTTTATTAGCTAAAAAATTAAAAGTAATACTTCTTTTATCTTTATTTGAAAAAAGAACTTCAGGTATTTATCATAATACTTGTGTGGTAATAGATGAATATGGAAAAATTACAGGAAAGTATCGAAAAATGCATATACCAGATGACCCTCAGTATTATGAAAAATTTTATTTCACTCCAGGTGATCTTGGTTTTAAATCATTTAAAACTTCAAAAGGTAATTTAGGAACTTTAATTTGTTGGGATCAATGGTTTCCTGAAGCAGCTAGATTAACAGTTTTAAAAGGGGCAGAAATACTTTTTTATCCTACTGCAATAGGTTGGCATCCAAAAGAAAAGAAAAAATTTGGACAATCTCAGCTTAATTCATGGTTATCAGTTCAGCGATCACATGCTATAGCAAATGGTGTTTATGTTGCTGCTATAAATAGAATCGGTGTAGAAAAACAAGGTTCAAAGAAGTTAGAATTTTGGGGTAATAGCGTAATATTTGATCCTAGTGGAAATATTATTAAAAAAGGAAATTTAGCAGAACAAATTCTTATTTGTGATATAGATTTTAAAAAGATAGAAACTGTTAGAAGACATTGGCCGTTTTTCAGAGATAGAAGGATAGATTATTATAAAGGCATATTGAAAAATCCTAAAGATGCTTAAAGATTCAAAAGATCCAACCTATCGGATGCCCGCTGAATGGGAAAAACAAAAATCTACTTGGATAGCATGGCCACACAATCAAAGGGATTGGCCTAGTAAGTTTGAATTTATACCTTTTGTTTTCTGTGAGATTATATCTAAGATCTCAAATTACCAAAAAATTAATATTCTTATAGAAAAAAAAACAAATAAAAAAAAAATAAGTTTCTTTTTAAAAAAGTATTTAATTAATATTAAAAATATAAATTTTAGAGTTTGTAAGACAAATAGAGTATGGCTTAGAGACTCTTTTCCAATCTTTGTTAAAAATAAGAATAACAAAAAATTTTTGATAGATTGGGGTTTCAATGGATGGGCGAAGTACAAGGATTTTAATTATGACAATAAAATATGCTCAAAAATTAAGAAATTCCTCGGTTTAAGTTCTCTTACCCCAACTATAAGAAATAAAAGAATAATTTTAGAAGGTGGATCTATAGACGTTAATGGTAAAGGAATTCTTTTAACAACTCGTGAGTGCCTATTAAGCAATATACAAGCCCGGAATCCTGGTCTAAAAAAACAAGAATATGAATTTATATTTAAAAAATATTTAGGTATTGAAGAAGTTGTGTGGCTTAATAAAGGTATTGCAGGAGATGACACTCATGGTCATATAGATGATATTGCAAGGTTTGTAGATGAAAAAAAAATTTTTTTAGCTTATGAAAGTAATAAAAATGATATCAATTACAAATCATTAAAAGAAAACTACAAAATAATAAAAAAATCAATTAAAACGAGAAAGGTTAAAATTATTAAAATTCCAATGCCTAAAGCAAAATATATTAACGGAATTAGAGTTCCGGCCACTTATCTAAACTTTTACATAGCAAATAAAATAGTTTTAGTTCCAATCTTTAATGACAAAAAAGATAAAATAGTAATTAAAATTTTTAAAAAACATTTCAAAAATAGAGAAATTATTCCGATAGATTGTTCTTTACTAATTTGGGGATTTGGAGCAATTCATTGTATGACTCAACAAGAGCCTAATTAATTAAATCTTTACATTTCCAAATAATTTTTACTGAGGCACCACCTAAATTATTGTCTTTTAAAAAAGATAAACGAGCTGACTTTCTTTCTAAAAGAGTTTTACCTAAAAAAGTTCCTAATCCTGTTCCTGTATTAGAGGAAACTTCTTTTGATTTAGATTTAATATATGGCTCTCCAAGAATTTCTTTTATATCATTAGGAAATCCTGGGCCATCATCATTAACTAATACTTCTAGATTTAAAGAATTACTTATTACCTTTATTTCTACAGTGCTTTTAGAAAATTTTACAGCGTTTCCAATAAAATTTCTTAATCCATAAATAAGTTCTGGGGATCGTTGAATATTTATTTTATTCATGTCTTTATGTGTATCTAATAATATTGACTTTGAAGACGTTTCTTTGAATGTTTCGATTATTTCATCTAATAAATTTTCTAATTTAGTTTTACTTAAAAATGAGTCATCTTTAATTTGTTTTTTTGATATTTGTTTTAAAATTTCGCCACATCTTTTAGTTTGACTTATTAAAAGATCAATGTCTTTTGAAATTTCTTTGTTACCACCTAATTCTTTTTTTAATTCTTTTGAGACAACGCTGATTGTAGCTAATGGTGTTCCTAAAGAGTGAGCGGCAGCGGCAGCTTGGCCTCCTAATGACTCCAATTCATATTCTTTTGCAACAACTTCCTGTAGTTTATTTACAGCCTCAGATCTTCTTTTGCTTTCACCTGAAAACCTTATTCCAAAATAGCAAATAAAGATCAGACTAATCATTAAAGCAATAAAATATCCGGTCAAGTAAAGTTTTGGAAAAGTTATTGAGTCTTCGTGAATACCAGGTAGAGGGTAATGAAAAATTGTTAGCAAAAATAAAAAAAATATTGTTAAAATTATTAAAATTATAGTTGTTCCCATGCTTAAAAACGTTGAAGAGACAATTGCGGGCACAATCATCAATATTGAAAATGGATTAGAAATACCGCCAGTTAAATATAGTAAGAGGGATAACTGAGCCAAATCGTACATCAAATAAAGGCTTGCATAAAAATCTTTGATTAAAACTGACTTAACTCTAAATTGTAAAAATAAATTAGTTAATAAGCCTATAAATATAACTGAAATACAAATAATAATTGGAAACTCTAATTTAAGGTAGAAATAAACTAGAGCTATAGCGCTCAACTGACCTACAATGGCTATCCACCTCAAAATAATGAGAGTTTTTCTGTCTAAATTAAGATTTTCTCCTAATCTAAAAAGAGTAGAAAAATTCATTTTATAGTTTAAATATCAAGATTAATTACGTCTAAAGCGTTACTAGTTATAAAGTCTTTTCTAGGAGCTACCTCATCACCCATTAAAACTTTTATCATTTTTTGATCTTCTTTAGACTTATCTTTTGTACCTTTTGTATACTGTACTCTTAGCATGGTCCTATTTTCTGGATTTAATGTTGTTTCCCAAAGCTCTTCGGGATTCATCTCACCTAATCCTTTAAATCTTTGAATCGAAAGTTTATCCCTTTGGTCTTGCATAAATCTAAAATATTCTGCAGATCCTTTTTTAATTTTCTTATCAATTTTATCAGAAACTTTAATTATATAATCTTCAAGTGCCTTTTCATCTTTAATATAAACACTTTTATTTGATTTTGTAACTTTAAATAAAGGTGGTTGAGCTAAATAAACATGACCGTTTTCTATTAGTTGATAAAAAGGAGAATTATTAAAAAAAGTTAAAAGAAGAGTTCTTATGTGTGATCCGTCAACATCTGCGTCTGTCATTATAATAATTTTATCATATCTTAAATTATCAATATTAAAGTCTTTTGAACCAGTTCCTAACGCATTTATAAGTGTTACTATTTCATTTGATGACATCATTTTAGATAAGGCTTTGGTAGAATGATCCTCTCCATTTGATTTACCATTTACAAAAGTATTTAAAATTTTTCCTCTTAAAGGTAATACAGCTTGATATTCACGCACTCTTCCTTGTTTAGCAGATCCTCCTGCGGAGTCACCTTCAACAATAAACAGTTCTGTTCCCTCTTTTTTTTGAATTTGACAATCAGCTAATTTACCAGGCAAGCCTGAAAGTTCAAAAGCACCTTTTCTTCTGACACTGTCTCTTGCTTTTCTAGCAACATCTCTTGCCATTGCAGCTTGGGTAATCTTTTCTAAAACAATTTTAGCAATAGATGGATTCTGGTCAAACCAAGTGGAAACCTTATCATTAATTATATTTTCAACAATTAATCTTATTTCTGAAGATACAAGTTTATCTTTAGTTTGAGATGAAAATTTTGGATCAGGCATTTTT
>JAOOKL010000008.1 GCA_028408025.1 Candidatus Pelagibacter sp.
TAGCTTTTTTTTCCATTAAGCTGATTTAAATTCAGATTCCTTCAAGGTAATAGGGTTTTCTAATTTATCTAACATTTCTAACGGACATATTTGAATAAAGTTCTGTAACTCTTTTTCATAATTTGACAAAATCTTTTTTGCAACTTTTGAATTTGTTTCAGTAACAAATTCTTCTAGCTTGTCTTTCAAATATTTTTTCCAATAATCTGTTTCTATAGGTTGCCACATAATTGAGCTTGGGTTTGCAAAATTTGAAAAATTGTTTTTTTCATCATAAACAAAAGCCATTCCACCTGTCATACCTGCACCAAAATTATCTCCTACTTTACCTAAAATTATTGCAATTCCACCTGTCATGTATTCACATCCATGCGCTCCACAACCCTCAACAATTGCTAAGCCTCCAGAATTTCTCACGGCAAATCTTTCTCCTGCCTGTCCAGATGCAAATAATCTTCCTGATGTAGCGCCATAAAGAACTGTATTACCAATAATAGTATTTTCATTTGAAATTAATTTACTGTCTGCTGTGGGGCGTACAATAATAGAACCTCCAGACAATCCTTTTGCAACATAATCATTAGCATCTCCCTCAACCAAAAGTTTAACCCCGGTTGTTAAGAAAGCGCCAAGAGACTGCCCTGCAGATCCACGTAGTTTTATACTAATTGTATCTGGTTTTAATTTTTGATTTAAAAATTTCTTGTAAATATGATGAGATAGTCTAGTACCCACTGATCTGAAAGTATTTTTGATTTTATAACTAAATTCACTCTTTTTATTAATGTCTATTTTTTCTTTTATTTCAGACCAAATTTTTTCATCTAATGTATCTGGAACTTTGTTTATAATTTTATCTTTGCAATACCTCGGGTTTTCACCTGGATCAGCTTGAACCAAAAGTGGATTTAAATCTAAATCATCTAAATTCGATGCTCCTTTATTAATTTGTGATAGCAAGTCCGTTCTACCTATAATTTCATTAATTGATTTATATCCTAGTGAGGCCAAAATTTCTCTTACCTCTGTGGCAACAAATGTAAAAAGATTAACTACTTTTTCCGGTGTGCCAGTAAATTTATCTCTCAGATTTTTGTCTTGGCTACAAACCCCAACAGGGCATGTATTTGAGTGACACTGACGAACCATTATGCATCCCATAGCAACTAAAGAAGATGTACCCATTCCATATTCTTCAGCACCCATCATTGCTGCGATTACGACGTCTCTTCCTGTTTTTAATCCACCGTCAGTTTTTAAAGTAACTTTATGTCTTAAATTATTTAAAGTTAATATTTGATTAGCTTCAGTTAATCCCATTTCCCATGGAATTCCAGCGTATTTAATACTTGTCTGAGGACTAGCTCCTGTACCTCCAGAGTGTCCTGAGATTAAAATTATGTCAGCTTTAGCTTTAGCTACCCCTGCAGCAATTGTCCCTATTCCTGTAGAGGCCACAAGTTTTACACTTACTCTTGCTTTTGGATTTACTTGTTTTAAATCATAAATCAATTGTGCTAGATCCTCTATTGAGTAAATATCATGGTGAGGAGGAGGAGATATTAAAGTTACACCAGGAGTAGAATATCTTAACCGCGCAATTTCATTAGTTACTTTAAAACCAGGCAGTTGTCCGCCTTCACCAGGCTTAGCTCCTTGTGCCATTTTGATTTCAATTTCATTTGCATTATTTAAATAATTTATTGTAACTCCAAACCTAGCAGAGGCAATTTGTTTAACTCTTGAGTTAGCGGAGTCTCCATTAGAGAGTATTTTAAATCTTTTTGGATCTTCTCCACCTTCTCCACTGCAAGATGCACCTTTAATTCTATTCATGCCCATCGCTAACACTTCATGAGCCTCAGCGGATAAGGCTCCGTGTGACATGCTTCCGCTTCCAAAACGCTTTAATATTTCCTCAACCGGTTCGACTTCTTCAATATTAATAGATTTTCTTTTACTTTTAAATTTTAATAAGTCTCTTAAATTAATAGGCGGTAAATCATGTATTCCAGAAGAATACTTTTGATAAAGTTCGTACGAACCTTTTCCAACTGCACTTTGTAGTAGGTGTATTAAATTTCCTTGATGTTGATGTTGCTCTCCACTTTTTCTATATCTGTACAAACCCCCTATTGGCAATGTAAAAACATTTTGTTTAGATGACTTAATGTGTAACTCTTTAATCTTTTTTTCAATTCCGATAATTCCAATTCCTGATATTCTTGAAGACATGCCAGGGAAGTAATCGGATACAATTCCTCTACTTAATCCTACAGCCTCAAAATTACAGCCACCTCTATATGAACTAATTACTGAAATCCCCATTTTTGACATGATTTTTAATAACCCGGCATCAATAGATTTTTTAAATTTTTTGATACAACTTTCAAAATCTGATTTTCCAAATAATTTTTTTTCAAATCTTTGATAAATACTATCAATGGCTAAATAAGGATTTATTGTAGTAGCACCGACTCCAATTAACACCGCAAACGAGTGCGTATCTAATACATCAGAACATTCAACATTCAATGAACAATATCCTCTAAGTCCATTTTTAATTAAATGAGAGTGAACTGCACCTACTACAAGGATGCTTGGTATGCTTGCTCTTGAGTCAGATATATTCTTATCAGATAATATTAAAGTTGTACTACCCTCTCTAACTGCTGTCTCACACTCAACTCTTATTTGTTCAATTCTATCTTTTAGTGAGGATTCAAGTTCAAAAGTACAGTCTATTTCTTTTAATTTTTTCGAAAAAATTTTTTTAAACTTTTTTAATTGTGAATTTGTGAGAACAGGACTGTCTAGTACAAAAATATCGTCCTCAGTCAGATTATCAAAATCAAGTATATTTCCCAGATTTCCAAATCTAGTTTTAAGACTCATAACTTTATTTTCTCTTAATGAGTCAATAGGCGGGTTAGTAACTTGACTGAAATTCTGTCTGAAGTAATGTGAAACAGGCCTGTAATGACTTGATAAAACTGCAACTGGAGTGTCATCTCCCATTGATCCTGATGCCTCTTTTCCCTCTTCGGCCATTGGATGTAAAATTAATTCTAAATCCTCTATACTTAGTCCAGATAAATATTGTCTTTTTTTTAGTTCCTCACCAGAATAATTTGCTTTTTCATTTTCTGATTCAATTTTTTTGTCAAGATCTATAATTTGTTTGTTATATCTTTTATAATCCTTCGCTAATAAATCTTTTATTTCTTTATCTTTAAAAAGTTTTCCTTTTTTTAAATCTATCGCAATTATTTCGCCAGGCCCAAGTTTTCCTTTTTCGATTATGTTTTCCTCTGAAATGTTGATCATTCCAGACTCAGAGCCAGCAAAAAATAAATCGTCTGAAGTAATAGTATATCTTAATGGTCTCAATCC
This sequence comes from Candidatus Pelagibacter sp., assembly GCA_028408025.1. The sequence goes on from JAOOKL010000008.1 coordinate 3,394, forward strand.
ATTTCTATCGGTTGAAGCTAAGACCCACTTTGCGTCTGTGGCACAAATTGCAGAGGGACCATCCCAAGGTTCAATAGTACTATTTAAAAAATTAAATAAATCTTGATGATTTTTAGGAACTGTCTTGCTTCTTTTTGACCATGCATCTGGTATCATCATAAGCTTTATTAAAGGCGCTAACTTTCCAGAATGAGTTAGTAGTTCAAATACATTGTCAAGTGCGCCAGAGTCAGAAGTGCTTCTTATAACTGGTTGTAAATTCTTTACATTCTTGAATAGTGGACTTGACATATCCTGTTCATGAATTTTCATCCAATTTATATTTCCTTTCAGTGTATTTATTTCGCCGTTATGAGCTAAAGTTCTGAAAGGTTGAGCTAGATCCCAGCTTGGAAAGGTATTTGTAGAATATCTTTGATGAAATATTGCAAACCTTGAAGTTAATTTTTTATCGTATAAGTCTGGATAAAACTCAGCCAACATTTCAGCTAAAAACATTCCTTTATAGACTATTGATCGCGAGCTAAATGAACAAATATAAAAATTTCTTAATTGATTTTCTCTAGCAAGTTTTTCAATTTTTTTTCTTGTTTCAAATAAGTCTCTTTCCAAATCATTCGTTTTTAAAATTTCATTTTTTTTAAACATAACTTGGACAATTTCAGGCCTACTTCTCTCAGCAGTGGACCCCAGAACATTTGAATTTACTGGAACTTGCCGCCACCCATAAATATGATAATTTTCTTCTATTAAAACTGACTCAATAATTTCTCTGCATTTCTCTTGGTCTGTGTAATTTGTTCTAGGTAAAAATATCATCCCAACACATATTCTTTTTTTTTCGTCAAGTGTTTGGCCGGTTGAGGTTATTTTATCTTTAAAAAATTCTGGTGCTATTTCAATCTGAATACCTGCACCATCTCCAGATTTTCCATCAGCATCAACGGCTCCTCTGTGCCATATCGCTTTTAAAGCTTCAATACCGTAGTCAACAATTTTTCTAGACTTTTTACCGTTCGTTGTAGCAATCATTCCCACACCACATGCATCGTGTTCCATATTCTCGTTGTAGGAATAATTTTTACTCAGAATTTTTTTATTTTTTTCGTATAAGGTCATTTATGCTGCTATAGTATTTTCTTTTTCTTTGTTTTTTAAATATTTTTCTATTTGTACCGCAGCATCTCTACCATCTCTAATAGCCCAAACTACTAAAGAGGCTCCTCTTACAATATCCCCTGCTGCAAATACTCCATTTAAATTTGTTTGCATTGAGTCTAAATTTATTTTTATTGTCCCCCATTTTGAAATTCCTAATTCTTCTGCACCAAATAGTTTAGGAATATCCTCAGGATCGAAACCTAAAGATTTGATCACTAAATCAGCTGAAATTGTAAATTCTGATCCCGGTTTAATAACAGGTTTTTTTCTACCAGATAAGTCGGGCTCACCTAAAGTCATTCTATTTACTTCGACTTTATCAATTTTTCCATTACCAATAAATTTTTTGGGGCTAGTTAACCAAATAAATTCTACACCTTCTTCTTCTGCATTCTTTACTTCCCTTGCAGATCCTGGCATATTTGATCTATCTCTCCTATATAGACATTTGACTGATTTTGCTTTTTGTCTAACTGCTGTTCTTACGCAATCCATCGCAGTGTCACCTCCACCAATCACAACAACATCTTTACCTTCTGCATTTAATGTTCCATTATCAAATAATTTGACTTTGTCCCCTAAGCCTTTTTTATTAGATGCAGTAAGAAACTGCATTGCTGGAAAAATATTTTCTAACTTATGACCAGGAATATCTATTTCCCTAGCTTTATAAACTCCTGTCGCGATTAGAACTGCATCATGTTTTTCTCTTAATTGGTCAAGAGTTTTATCTTTTCCGACTTCAAAATTCTGTACAAAATTAATTCCACTATCTTTTAATAATTTTGTTCTTCTCTCTACAACAAATTTTTCTAATTTAAAATTTGGGATACCATATATCAATAATCCTCCGGGTCTATCATATCGGTCGTAAATAGTAACCTGATACCCTTTTTTTCTCATTTCTTCTGCACAAGCCATACCAGCAGGACCTGCACCTATTATACCTATTGATTGTTTTAACTCTTTTTTGACTTTAGTAGGTTTAACCCATCCTTTTTCCCATGCTGTATCAGTAATATATTTCTCAATTGATCCAATAGTTACGGTGCCATGACCTGATTGCTCAATTACACAATTGCCTTCACATAACCTGTCTTGAGGACAAATCCTCCCACAAACTTCTGGCATATTGTTTGTGCTTTGAGAAAGTTCGTAAGCTTCTTGCATTCTGCCCTCTGCAGTCAACTTAAGCCAGTCAGGAATATTGTTGCTTAAAGGACAGTGAATTTGACAAAAAGGAACACCGCATTGCGAACATCGACTAGACTGCTCTTTAGCCTTCTCGTTTATAAATTCATCATATATTTCTTGAAAATCTTTACGCCTCTCCGAAGTATCTCTCTTAGGAGGTGTTTCTTTTTGAAGATTAACAAATTTTAACATTTCTTTACTCATAAGCTCCTTAAATACTGGAAAATATGCAAATTTTACAGTTTATTTAGGTCAACATAGCTGACATTTTAGATCAAAAAGCCCTATAAATTGTGATTTAAATTTGCATACCTGCTATGCATTTGCATGTCATTAAATAAACATGCATTAATCTTAATAAAGTTCAAAAATGTTTGAAATTATAGTTTTATCTTTAATACAAGGAATTACCGAGTTTTTACCAGTGAGCTCCTCATCTCATCTGGTAATTGTTTCTGAATTTTTTAATTTTGAAAATCGTGAATTAAAAATAGATGTTAGTCTGCATATCGGTTCCTTTTTTGCGGTTATAGTTTTTTTTAGAAATGATATTTATAACTTTTTAAAAAATAAAGATTTATTTTTGAAAATTTTTATCAGTTCTCTGCCCGTAATGATTGTTGGTTACTTTTTAGTAAAGTTAAACTTAATTGATCAAATTAGAAATATTAAAGTAATAGGTTGGACAACATTAATATTTGGAGTCGTTCTTTATATAAGTGACAAATCAAAAATTGATAATAAGTTAAGTAATAATTTTACATACAAATCTGCAATAATAATCGGCTTGCTTCAAATTTTATCTCTTATACCTGGTGTAAGTAGATCAGGCATTAGTATTTCAGGCGCAAGATTTTTAAGATTTAATAGATATGATTCTGCTAAAATAGCATTTTTACTATCTATTCCGACATTAGCTGCGGTTTCTATTTATGGATTAAATAATCTAATTAAGTCTGAAAGCTTTGAATTTTCATTTTTACTTATATCTTCTATTTTTCTTTCATTTGTATTTTCATTTATTACAATAAAATATTTTTTAAAATTTGTTCAAAATTTTAGTCTCAATATATTTGTTATTTACAGAATAGTTTTAGGGTTGTGCCTTTTAGTAATAGCTTATTTATAAAATAAAAGTTAATATAATTATTATTACAAATATTATTATAAAGAATAAAACAACACTTTTTTGAAGTGAAAGATTTATTAAATATTTCATATAAAGTTAACTATATCTAAATTAATACAATTGCAATATTTAGTGCTTTTGGTGCGCCTGCTAGGATTTGAACCCAGAACCTCCTGGTCCGTAGCCAAGCGCTCTATCCAGTTGAGCTACAGGCGCGTTATAATGAAATATCAAATAAAGTATTGTATTTAAAGTATTTAAATCTATATTATTAGCATGGATAATTCAGTTGTAATTACATCAGCAGTTCGTACAGCGGTAGGATCTTTGGGTAAATCTTTAAAGAATTTACCAGCAAATGACTTAGGAGCATCAGTAATTTCAAGTTCTATAGAAAAATCAAAACTTAAAAAAGATGAAATTGACGAAGTAATTATGGGCCAAGTTTTGACTGGAGGAACTGGTCAAAATCCAGCAAGACAAGCTGCTATGAAATCTGGAATTCCAAAAGAAACACCAGCTTATTTAGTTAATCAAGTGTGTGGTTCTGGTCTAAGATCGATAGCATCGGGTTATCAAAGTATTAAATCTGGTGATTCAAAGATTATAATTGCAGGTGGACAAGAAAATATGTCTTTAGCTCCACATGCTATTCATCTAAGAGATGGGAAAAAATTAGGTGACACAGAAATGACGGACACTTTAATTAAAGATGGTCTGTGGGATGCTTTTCATGGCTACCATATGGGTGTTACTGCAGAAAATGTTGCTACAAAATTTCAAGTAACAAGAGAAGATCAAGATAATTTTGCTATAAGATCTCAAGATAAAGCTCTAAAGGCTCAAAAAGAAAAAAAATTTGAAAATGAAATAATTAATTTAAAGATCAAATCAAAAAAAAATGAAGTTAATTTTATTAAGGATGAACATCCAAGAGAAGGAGTTAATCTTGAAGCTCTCTCAAGGTTAAAACCAGTTTTTAAGAAAGATGGCACAGTTACAGCTGGAAATGCTTCGGGTATAAATGATGGAGCTGCTGCTGTTACATTGATGTCAAATGAGGAGGCAAAAAAAAGAAATTTACAAAAACTTGTGTCTATTAAATCTTGGGCTAGTTGTGGTGTAGATCCTGCCTTAATGGGAACTGGTCCGATACCAGCATCAAAAAAAGCATTAGACTTAGCTGGATGGTCTATTAAAGATGTCGATTTATTTGAATTTAATGAGGCATTCGCTGCTCAGAGTATTGCAGTTGTTCGAACGCTATCTGTTCCAGAAGATAAAGTAAACGTAAATGGAGGAGCAATAGCATTGGGTCACCCGATTGGTGCATCTGGGACAAGAATACTAGTTACATTGATCCATGAAATGATTAAAAGAGATGTGAAAAAGGGACTTGCATCTCTTTGTATTGGCGGAGGCATGGGTATTGCAATGTGTGTTGAAAGATAATGGAAATATCAAAACCTTATAAAGGAAAAGCTAAAAGAAAATTAAAAAAAATGCCCTTCACTGTTAAAGGGTATATTCTCTATTATGTCTTCTTCTGGATATTAATTATTTCTATTTATTTAGCTTACTATTAAAAAAGTAGAATGCAGCTCCCTGTCGTTAATCACCCGGATTACGTTGCAAAAATAAATGACGATAACAAATTTCCTATCAAAAAATTTGGCGCTCTAGCAAAACATTTATTAGAAAAAAAGGTAATAACAAAGTTTCATATTCCTAAAGAATGCTCTATTGAAACAATGAGAACTTCTCATTCAATAGATTATATAAATCAAATAAAAAATAAAACTTTAGATATTAAATTACAAAAAAAAATTGGATTTCCAATTAACGATAGTGTCGTAAGAAGATCATTCGTTGCAACTGGTGGTACAGTACTTGCAAGTAAACTTGCAATAGACTCGAAACTTGCTTGTAATACAGCTGGAGGAAGTCATCATGCTACTTTTAGTTTTGGTGCAGGATATTGTGTATTTAATGATGTCGCAGTAGCAGCAAATTATCTTAAAAATAAAGGATACGCAAAAAAAATTCTCATTTTAGATTTAGATGTTCATCAAGGAAATGGGAATTCTGAAATATTCAAAAACGATAAAGACGTATTTACTTTTAGTATGCACTGCGCTTCAAACTATCCTGCAAAAAAATCAAAAAGTGATATGGACATAGAGCTTAAAGAATATATGGAGGACAGAGAGTATTTAGATATTCTTAATTTTAACTTAAAAAGATTAAATAAATTAAATTTTGACTTTGTTTTTTATATTGCTGGAGTAGATGTTCACTATAATGACAGACTTGGTAAATTAAAACTTTCTGACGAGGGGATTGAAAAACGAGACATGCTTGTAATTGAGAATTATTTTATCAAAAAAATTCCTTTATGTGGAGTATTAGGGGGAGGCTATAATAGAAATTTTGATAAACTAATAGAACTACATTCTAAACTTCATAAAAGTTGTGCAAATTTTATTTAGTTTTTTATCAAATACTTCTTTAATAAAATTTTTTGAACAATCAGTTTTTTATCAGATTTAATTTCTTTTTTTTTAAACAATAGATCTAACAACCATTTCATGCCTCATCTGACTAAACTTTGATGACCAAAAATAGCGTAAAATGTGTCAAAAAATGAAATATTCACGCAATTTGCCCTACTATTTATTAATTGTTTATTTTTAGTCCTCTTTTTAATATCTTGTAACCAGTTTATAATAGACATCTATGGCTCAAAATATTTCTGTTCCTGATATCGGTGACTTTAAAGATGTAGAAGTGATTGAGGTCCTGGTTAAACCTGGAGATAAAATTAACAAAAATGATCCGATTGTCACCATTGAAAGTGACAAATCTAGTCTCGAAATTCCCTCTCCATCTGCAGGAGAAATTAAAGACCTTAAAGTAAAAATTGGTGATAAAGTTTCGGAAGGTAGTTTGCTTGCTACTATAGAAAATGGTCAAGCCGCTAAATCTTCTTCAAAAGTTAGAAAAACCAAAGTAGAAGATGTTAAAGAAAAACCTAAATCCAATGGAAATTTAAATCCTGTAAAACAAGTCAAAAAAGTATTTGCTGAACCAGCTTCTAAAGATGATATTGATCCGGTTGAAACAAATGAATGGATAGAGTCGTTAAATTCAGTAATTGAAAATGACGGAGCTTCAAGAGCAAGTTACCTTTTAAACAAAGTTATAGACCAAGCATATAAATCTGGATTAGTTCTCCCAGATACAAGAACAACTCCTTATATAAATACTATTCCCCCTGAGATAGAAGTAAAATCTCCAGGTGATCAAAATTTAGAAAAAAAAATCAGAGCTTATGTTAGGTGGAATGCAGCAGCTATGGTTGTTAAAGCTAATAAGAAAAGTTCCGAGCTCGGGGGCCATATAGGAACATTTGCATCTGCTGCAACTTTATATGATGTTGGAATGAACCACTTTTGGAGAGCCAAAAATAACAAATTTGGTGGTGATCTTATTTATTTTCAAGGTCACTCTGCTCCAGGTATGTATGCTAGAGCATTTCTAGAAGGAAGAATGACAACAAAACAACTAGATGGTTTTAGACAAGAAGTTACTAAAGGAGGGTTATCTTCTTATCCTCATCCATGGTTGATGCCAAACTTCTGGCAGTTCCCAACAGTCTCTATGGGCTTAGGACCAATTATGGCCATCTATCAAGCGCGTTTTTTAAAATATCTAATCAATAGAGGTTTAGTTAAAGATGAAGGAAGAAAAATTTGGGTTTTCCTTGGAGACGGTGAAATGGATGAACCGGAGTCTTTAGGTGCAATAGGTTTGGCTGCAAGAGAAAAATTAGATAATTTAATTTTTGTTATCAATTGTAATCTTCAAAGATTAGACGGTCCTGTTAGAGGTAACGGTAAGATTATTCAAGAATTAGAAGGAAGCTTCAGGGGAACAGGTTGGAATGTAATTAAAGTTATATGGGGATCTTATTGGGATCAATTATTAGCAAAAGACAAAACAGGTTTACTTGTAAAAAGAATGAACGAGTGTGTCGATGGTGAATATCAAGCCTTTAAAGCTAAAGGCGGTGAATATGTAAGAAATAATTTTTTTGGAAAATATCCAGAACTTAAAGAGCTAGTTTCTTCAATGACAGATAAAGATATTTGGAAACTAAATAGAGGTGGACATGATCCACACAAAGTTTATGCAGCTTATCATGCCGCGATGCAGCACACAGGTACTCCGACAGTGATACTTGCCAAAACAATCAAAGGATATGGAATGGGTAAATCAGGAGAAAGTATAAATACTACTCATCAACAAAAAAAATTGGATGAAGAGGATTTGCTTTATTATAGAGATAGGTTTGGAGTTCCTCTAACAGATAAACAAGTTAAAAATATCGAATATTATAAACCCAGCGAAAATTCAGAAGAAATTAAGTATTTAAAAGAACAAAGAATTAAACTTGGTGGATTTATTCCAGAAAGATCTTCTTTTGCAAAAGCAATCAAAGCTCCACCCAAAGACATTTTCGATAACTTTATGAAGTCTACAGGAGATAAAGAAATGTCAACTACAATGGCACTCGTAAGAATGTTGACTGCTTTACTGCGAGACAAAAATTTATCACCAAGACTTGTGCCGATAATACCAGATGAAGCAAGAACTTTTGGAATGGAAGGTTTCTTTCAGAAAATTGGAATTTATGCTCACGAAGGGCAGAAATATGAGCCTGTCGACTCAGAACAGTTAAGTTCATATCGAGAAGATAAAAGTGGTCAAGTATTAGAAGAAGGTATTAACGAGTCTGGCGCGATGTCTTCTTGGATAGCTGCTGGAACTTCTTACACAAATCACGATTTAGAAATGATACCAATTTATATTTTTTACTCTATGTTTGGTTTTCAAAGAGTTGGAGATCTTGCATGGGCCGCAGGGGACTCCCAAGCTAGAGGTTTTTTAATTGGAGCAACCGCAGGAAGAACAACTTTAGCTGGTGAAGGACTTCAACACCAGGACGGTCATAGCCATTTGTTAGCATCCAATATCCCAAACTGTGTAAGCTATGATCCAACTTTTGCATATGAGATGGCTGTAATACTTAGAGAGGGATTAAAACGTATGCACGAAAAAAAGGAAAACGTTTTCTTCTATATTACAGCAATGAATGAAAATTATTCTCATCCTGAAAAACCAAAAGGTAGCGATGATGGAATTTTAAAAGGAATGTATTTGTTTAAAGAAAATAATAATAAAGGAAAAACAAAAGTACAACTCCTCGGCTCTGGGACAATTTTAAGAGAGATAATTGCCGCCTCAGAGATATTATCAAAAGAATACGGTATCGATTCTGATATATGGAGTGTAACAAGTTTTAATGAATTAAGAAGAGATGGAATGGAGACAGAAAGATGGAATTTATTAAATTCGAATAAAAAAAAGAAATCATACGTAGAAAAATGTTTAGAAAAAAGAGAAGGTCCAATTATTGCTGCATCTGATTATACTAGAGCATTTTCAGATCAAATAAGACCATATACTGAAAAATCATTTTATTCTCTTGGAACAGATGGTTATGGAAGGAGTGATACTCGAAAAAACTTAAGGAAGTTTTTTGAGGTTGATAAAGAACATATTGTTGCATACACATTGAGTGCCCTAGCTAAAGAGCAATTAATAGGTTCTGACCAAGCTGAAAAGGCAATTAAGAAATATAAAATCGATAAAGAGAGAGAATTTCCAGCTAACTTATAATTATGTCTGATCTTAAAATTATAGTTCCTGATATGGGTGATTTTAAGGATGTAGAAATTATTGAAGTGCTAGTAAAAGAGGGTCAAACAATTAATAAAAATGAATCTTTAATTACTCTTGAAAGTGATAAATCTAGTGTTGAAGTTCCATCTACTCGATCAGGTACTATTAATAAAATAAATGTAAAAGTCGGTGATAAAGTCAATCAAGGTGACCTAATTTTGACTTTGAAATCATCTGAAAAGGTTGAACAAGTAAAAGAACCTGTTGCAAAGACGCCAGCAAAAAAAATAGATGTAGAAAAAGATCAACCTAAGAAGATAAAAACTCCTCCACCTGCAACTGTTGAGACAACTAAAACAGGGACAAAGTTAGCTAGTCCTAAAGTAAGAAAATTCGCAAGAGAATTAGGGGCAAACGTATTAGAAATTCCTGGTTCTCAAAGGTCGGGTAGAGTCTCAGAAGAAGATGTAAAAGAATTTGTTCGATCGCAAGTAACTGTAAATAAAGGAGCAGTTGAGAAAAAAAAACATAAAGAAGAGTTTACTCACGAGGAATTTGGTCAGATTGAAATAAAAGAAATACCTAGAGTAAAAAGATTGTCTGGACCACACTTAGTAAGGTCTTGGACTGAGATCCCACACGTTACCCAACATGATGAAGTAGATATTACTGAGATGGAACAATTTAGATCGTCATTGTATGACTACTACTCTGGTGAAATTATTAAAGTAACTCCACTAGCATTTATAGCTAAGGCACTAGTTAGTGCTTTAAAAAAGTTTCCTAATTTTAATGCTTCTATTGATCCAAATCAAAATAAAATTGTATATAAAAAATATTTTCACATAGGTTTTGCAGTTGATACTCCTCACGGATTAATGGTACCTAAAATCAGAGATGTTGATCAAATGAGTATTAAAGAAATTGGAGAAGCGTTAAAAAAAACTAGTAAGCTTTGTAGAGAATTAAAGATTGATAAAAAAGAGTTTTTTGGTGGCTCAATGACAATTTCAAGTTTAGGGGGAATAGGTGGAACCTTCTTTACTCCAATAATTAATCCACCAGAAGTAGCTATTCTTGGGGTAGGAAAAACTTTTGATAGACTAGTGAAAATAAATGGAAGAATAGTTTCAAGAAAGATACTTCCTTTATCTTTATCTTACGATCATAGATTGATTGATGGTGCTGAAGGTGCAAGATTTTGTGTTTATTTAAGCGAGTGTTTAGGTAAAGACTTCGCATTCAAGCTTGCTGTTTAATATAAATTACAATAATAAACATCATGAATAAAAAATTGATCTCTCTGATCTGTGCTATCTCATGTTCATTTTTATGGGGTACGGCATTTATTGCTCAAGACATGGGAATGGATTATATCGGACCCTTTTCTTTTTCTGCCGGAAGAATGTTTCTAGGTTTTATTACATTAATTCCTTTTTTTTTCATTTTTGAATTTAAAAAGATTAAAGAAAAGAAATTTTCTTATAATACTATTCTAATTTATCTAACTCTTTTGGGATTCTTTCTTAGTGGAGGATTTGCATTACAACAGTACTCATTACTTTATACTGATGTTGCAAATGCAGCAATATTTACAATATTTTATGTACTAATTGTTCCTTCTATTTCGTATTTTTTATTTTCTAAAAAAATTCACTGGTCTGTTTGGCCATCGGTCTTTGTTTGTATAATTGGAGGTTTTTTACTTACTGAAATAAATAATGTGACAGTAAGATTAGGAGATGCATTGGTCTTATTAGGAGCTTTTTTTTGGGCTTTTCATATTGTTTACTTATCAAAATTTTTAAAGTTATTTAACTATCCTATTACTATAACAATGGGAGCTTGTTTATTTGGGACTATAATTACTTTAATACCATCTTTAGTATTTGAAAACATCACTCTAGGAAATTTATTATTGGAAAAAAACGAACTTCTTTATGCTGGTGTTTTATCTAGTGGAATAGCTTTTTTATTACAAGCCTTTAGTCAACAAAATCTATCTCCAGCTCCTGTAGCAATCATTTTTTCTTTGGAGGGTGTTTTTGCTGCAATATTTGGATGGATATTACTAAGCCAATTCTTATCAGATCTAAAAATATTCGGAATAGTATTAGTGCTAGTTGCTGTAATTTTCTCTCAACTAGCTCCAATATATGATAAAAAATACTATGGACGAAACTAAAAAAGGTTTTATGCAAAATATTGGTGATTTGTCTTTTAAAAAGATAAATGACTCAAATTTTGAATTTAGTATAAAAGTTGTGGAAAGTTTTTTAAACACTGGTGGGATAGCTCACGGTGGATTCATAGCTACAATTGCTGATACTGGTATGGGGAATGCAGCACACATCGCAGCAGGAAATAAAAGATGTGTTACGATAAATTTAGATATAAAGTTTATTTCTGCGGGAAAATTAAATGAAACATTAGTAGGAAAAGTTAAAATTTTAAAGCGAACAAAAACATTAGTCTTTATAAATAGTGAAATATACGGTGCAGAAAAAATAGTAGCTTCTGCATCTGGTACTTGGAAAATTCTTTAAACTTTTCTTCTGTAATTTAGATAACCAATAATCAATAGAAAAACTAACGCAATAGGATAAACAATAGCTTTATTTGGCCTTTCTGGGTTTTCAATTTTAAAATTACTTATGATATCACCCGTTTGAATACCAGATTTTTTTGCTTCCCCTTTCCAGTTTAATTTATCAACGGTCAATTTATCGTTCTGATTTATTAAAGTTACGCCAAATTCCTCTAGGTTATAATTATTTTCAAATTTCCCTTTATCGATAACAAATAATTTATATCTTTCTCCGTATTCGGTAACTCGTGTGACTTTTATATGAACCTCTTTTGAGGGATCGAAAGATAAATTTTGAATACTTTCTGCTGAAAGTTTTTGTTCATTAAATTTTGGATAGAATTTACCTAATACATAGTCTGGAGCTAAAAAGGATAGAGATATGATTAAGAACGCTATAATCTCATACCATCTTAATTTATTGATAAACCATTGTTGTGTAGCTGAAGTAAAAACTAAAATACCTATTAATGAAGTAGCTATTACCAATAGAGCTTGCCAGATACTATCTACTCCAATTAATAAAAGTTCATGGTTAAACAAAAAGACAATTGGTAAAATTCCTGTTCTCAAGCTGTACCAAATTGCTTGGAGTCCTGTCCTTAAAGGGTCTCCACCAGAAATTGCAGCAGCCGCATAAGAGGCTAAACCAACAGGAGGTGTTACATCGGCCATTAACCCAAAGTAAAATACAAATAAGTGTACAGCTATCAAAGGAAAGATAAAGCCCGAAGCATTTCCAACGTCAACTAAAACTGTAGCCATTAGTGAAGCCACTACCACATAGTTTGCAGTTGTGGGAAGGCCCATTCCCAGTAGCAAACAAAGAATAATAGTTAACAAAATTAATATTATTACATTATCTCTTGCTATTGTCTCGATGACTATAATTAAATTAGTGCTAAGTCCTGTAGATCCAACTGCACCTACTATTATACCTGCGGTCGCAATCGCAATTCCAACTCCCACCATATTAATTGCGCCTTTTTGAAGACCAATAATAGTTTGATTCCACCACTCAATTAGGCCAATTTTATAATCTGAATTTTTAATAATACGATTTATCAAATTTACTAAGATTAAAGAAATCGTTGCATAAAAAATTGAAAAACCAGCAGTGTATCGCATGTAGACAAGTAAAAAAATTAAAACAAAAATTGGTATTAAAAAATGTAACCCAGATAAAAAAGTTCTCTTAAGATGAGGTACGTCTGCGTCATCCATTCCTTTAAGTCCTAGTTTAAGAGCCTCTAAATGAGATATATAAAATAAAGCAATGTATGAAATAATAGCTGGTAAAAAAGCATGTTTAACAACTTCAAAATAAGTGACACCTATGAAACTTGCCATAACGAAAGCTGCAGCCCCCATGACTGGTGGCATAATTTGACCGTTAACAGATGATGAAACTTCAATTGCTCCAGCTTTTTCTTGTGAGAACCCAGTTTTTTTCATTATTGGAATTGTAAAAGTTCCAGTAGTAACTGTATTAGCAATTGAAGAACCTGAGATCATTCCTGTCATTCCAGATCCTAAAATAGCTGCTTTAGCTGGTCCTCCGCGCATCTTACCAACCATAGCAAATGCTAAATCTAAGAAGTATTTTCCTCCACCCGCTGTTTCCAATAATGCTCCAAATAAAACAAACAAAAATATAAAATCTACCGAAACCCCTATTGGTATTCCAAAAATGGCCTCTTGATCAAACCATTGAAATCCAACTAATCTTTTAATGGAAAGGCCTCCATGAGAAATAATATCTGGCGCATATTTTCCAAAATATGAGAACAATAAAAAACAAATAGCAATTATCACTAAAGGTAATCCAATTGCTCTTCTTGTTGCCTCTAAAAGTATTAAAATACCCGTTGCACCAATAATAAGCTCTACAGGAACTTTAAATCCAAATATATCTTTAACTAGTAGAATGCCGCCTCTATTTACAAGATCATCATAAAAAAAATAAATATAAAGACAACAAAAAGCAGCAACTATACTAATAAGAATATCAAAAGCTGAAATTTTTTTTCCTCTTACAACCGGAAAAATTAAAAAAGTTAAAGTTAAAGCAAAACCTAAATGTATTGCCCTAGCAGGTAAGCCTTTAAACATTCCAAAATTGAACCAAAAAGGGAACGGTGAAGCATACCAAAGTTGAAAAAATGTCCAAAGTATTGCAATTCCAAAAACTATTTTTAAATGAACTCCAGACAAATTTCTTGTTGGAGAAATATCTTCTTGAATTTTTTCTTTAATTTTACTTTGAAAGTTTTGATTCATCTTAGTTAGGATACCTTATTCTAAAAAAAAAGGCCCAAAAAATATTGGGCCTTTTTTAATAAAACTGAAAGTTAGATTACATTAATCCAGCTTCTTTGTAATACTTAATTGCACCTGGATGTAATGGAGCCGATAATCCATCAGCTATCATATTTTTCTTTTCCAGAGGTCCAAATGCAGGATGTTGAGCTCTGAAATCATCAAAGTTCTCCATAACTGCTTTTGTAACTAAGTATACAAGTTCTTCAGAAACATTAGCGCTTGTAACAACTGTGGCCTTTACACCAAATGTTGTAGCGTCTTTTTTTTGGTTAGAGTAAGTTCCTTTTGGAATAACTGCTTTAGCATAATAGTCTGCTCCATCAATTAAACCTTGAACTGGTGCACCAGTTAAATTAATTGGGCTTGCTTTTGCTTTGCAAGTAGCTGCTTGTTCCATAGCTCCATTTGGAAATCCAACAGAATATCCAAACGCATCTATTTTACCATCACAAAGAGCTTTTACTTGTTCAGAAGAAGTAAGTTCAGTAGTAGCTTTAAACATACTCATATCTGCTCCCATAGCTTTCATTAATTCTTCCATAGTTCCTCTTTGACCAGAACCTGGGTTACCAATGTTTACTGTTTTTCCTTTTAGGCCTTTGAAATTTTTGATTCCAGATTTTTTACTTGCCCAAATTTGGAAAGGTTCATTATGAACAGAAAATACAGCTCTTAAATTACTAAACTGTTTTCCTTCCCATTTGCTTGAACCATTGTAAGCATGATACTGCCAGTCTGACTGAGCAACACCAAATTGAAACTCACCATCTTTGATTTGTCCAATATTATAGTTAGAACCACCTGTTGAAGGTGCAGTACATCTGTAAGCTTTAGCTGTACCTTTTTTTCTACCGTGATCAGCGCTTATTGCTGATTTATGAAGCATTTTACAAATAGCATTTCCTGTTTGAAAATAAACTCCAGTAGGTCCGCCAGTTCCTATTGTAAAGAACTCTGCTGATTTCGCGATTGAAGTAATCGGGCTTGATAAAGCAAAAGTTACTAAAATTGCAGAAATCATTGATATCATTTTTTTCATATGATCCCCCGTTTGTTAATGTAATAATTTAACTATGTATCAGGACGAAGGTCAAAGAGAATCTTTAGAGATTTTTAGCCCAATTTGATAATTTTTTGATACCCTCAACCACATTTGGTGCATACTCTTCTATTGTTTTGTCATCTAGTAATGTGCCATTAATATTAGAGTTTAAGAACCTTGCTCCATCAAAATCAATATAACACAGTCTTGTCAGCATTTTTTTTGGGCTAAATCCAAAATCAGATGCGGGTAACATCGCAACACCGGTGTCATCAAGTAT
>JAOOKL010000009.1 GCA_028408025.1 Candidatus Pelagibacter sp.
GGTAAAGAAAATGATGTGCTGAAACTTGATATTGACCCTAAATCACATTTTGCGTGGACAGGTGGAGCACAGAAAATTCTCGATAAAGGTAGAGTAAGCAAATATAATAAAAAGTTTAGTAACTTGAGATCAAAAAAATAAATATGTCTGAAGCGCCATTCATGCCAAAAGCTACTGCTGTTTGGCTAGTAGAAAACACTACACTGACATTTAAACAAATAGCAGAATTTTGCAACTTACATGAGCTTGAGGTCAAAGGTATCGCTGATGGAGATGTAGCAAAGGGAATCAAAGCCTATAACCCAATTTTAGCTGGGCAATTATCTAGAGAAGAAATAGAAACGTGTTCTACTAATCCTGAAAAAAAATTAAATTTGTTGAAAAAAGTCGACGAGGTAGAAATTAAAGAAAGAAAAAAACCAAAATATACTCCCTTATCTAAAAGGCAAGATAGACCTGATGCTATTTTATGGTTATGTAAAAATGCTGCAGAATTAACTGATGGTCAAATTTCTAAATTAGTTGGAAGCACAAAAGGAACTGTCTCTTTAATAAGAAAAAGAAGTTATTGGAATTTTTCAAATCTTAAACCAAGAGACCCTGTAATTTTAGCTCTTTGCACTCAAGACGCATTTCAAAAAAGTCTAGAAAAAGCAAAAAGAAGAGTTGAAAGGGAGAGAAAAGCTAAAATTAGAGAAGAAAAGAAAGCTCAAGCAGCTTCGGTATAGACAATTAATGTGGCAAATGATAACAAACTTAAAATTAACAGGAGGTTTTTATTAAAATAGACGTCAAAGATAATAATGTTGAACAAGCGATTAGAGTTTTAAAAAGAAAGCTTCAAAAAGAAGGTTTTTTTAAAGTAATGAAAATGAAAAGCACTTATGAAAAACCGTCTGAAAGAAAAAAAAGAGTTCAAACTGAAAATATAAAAAGAATAAAAAAACTCCAAAAATTAAAAAACAGGTACTAACATATTAATGATGAGAGGAACAATAATGCCGTCTGGTAAAGTAAAATGGTTTAATTCAAAAAAAGGTTATGGATTTATTACTGATGATGAAACAAATAAAGATATTTTTTTACACGTTTCAGAATTAGAAAATTCTAAGCTAAGAGTGTTAAAAGAAGAGCAAAAAATAAAATACGATATAAAAGAAGAAAAAAACAAACTCCAAGCTATAAATATTAAGAAATTATAACTTAACGCGGGGTGGAGCAGTCTGGTAGCTCGTCAGGCTCATAACCTGAAGGTCGTAGGTTCAAATCCTACCCCCGCAACCAAAATGACAAAAGAAATTAGAAACATCACAATTATAGCCCACGTGGATCATGGTAAAACCACCCTTATTGATAGTTTAATGAAACAAAGTGGTTCATTTAGAGAAAATGAAAATATCGAAGAACGTATTATGGACTCTGGTGAATTAGAAAAAGAGAGAGGCATCACAATTCTAGCAAAACCAGCTTCGATTAATTGGAAAAATTCAAGAATAAATATTATTGATACTCCTGGACACAGAGATTTTGCTGCAGAAGTCGAAAGAGTATTACATATGGCAGATGGTGCACTTCTATTAATTGACTCTGTTGAAGGAGTAATGCCTCAGACAAAATTTGTATTAGCTAAAGCTTTAAAACAAGGTTTAAAACCAATAGTGATTATAAATAAGTTAGATAAAACTGATCAAAGAGCTAACGAAGTTTTAGATGAAACGTTTGATCTATTTGTAAGTTTAGATGCTAATGAAGAGCAGTTGGATTTTCCAGTTTTATATGCAAGTGGAAGATCGGGATGGGCTTCTAAAGATATTGCTGGTTCAAGAGAAAACTTAACCCCACTGCTAGATTTAATTATGAAACATGTTAAGCCAACTAATCTTGATAAAACAAAGCCTTTTGCAATGCTTTCCACTCTGCTTTATGCTGATAGTTTTTTAGGTAGAAGTTTAGTTGGTAAAATAGCCCAAGGAACTGCAAAAGCTAATCAACAAATCAAAGCAATTGATCTTAATGGTAAAAAAGTTGACGAAGGGAGATTGACAAAAATATTTAGATATGAAGGTACTAAAAAAGTTCCAATTACAACAGGAGAAGCAGGGGATATAGTAATAATTGCAGGTTTAGAAAAAGCCAATGTTGCAGATACAATTTGTGATTTAGAATTAAATAAACCAATAAACGCTACACCAATCGATCCTCCAACAATGTCAATTACAATTACCGTTAACAGCTCTCCTTTGGCTGGAACAGAAGGAAAAAAATTAACAAGCACTCAAATTCGTGAAAGATTAGTTTTGGAGGCTGAAAATAATGTTGGAATTACTTTTGAAGAAAATGAGAATAAAGACTCTTTCGTGATTAGTGGAAGAGGAGAATTAATGTTAGAAATTCTGTTGACACAAATGAGGCGAGAGGGATTTGAAATGACTGTAAGCCCTCCAAAGGTTTTAATTAAAAAAATTGATAATGGACAGAAACAAGAACCTATTGAAGAAATCACAATGGATTTGGATGAAGAGTACTCTTCAAAAATTATAGACTCGATGAATAGAAGAAAAGGTAAACTTGTTGATCTAAAAGATACTGGTAAAAATAAAAAAAGATTAATTTTTCATGCCCCAACAAGAGGATTGATGGGTTATACAAGTAGGTTTTTAACCTTAACAAAAGGAACCGGAGTTATTAATAGAACCTTTCATTCATATGGAAATTACACCGGTGATATGGAAGGACGAAGAAACGGTGCACTCATTTCCATGGAAACTGGAAAGGCAGTTGCATTTGCAATTTTTAATTTACAAGCACGGGGTGAGATGCTTGTAACTCACAATGACCCTGTTTATGAAGGTATGATTGTAGGAATTTCATCTAAGTCCGGCGACCTCGAAATTAATGTTTTAAAGGGAAAAAAATTAACAAATATGAGAACACAAAACACAGATGAAAATGTAGTTTTAACCCCAGTCAGAAAAATGGCTATTGCTGAGCAACTAAGCTTGTTGAACACAGATGAAGCTTTAGAAATTACACCAAAATCTTGCAGGCTAAGAAAATTAATTTTAGATCCCCATGAAAGAAAGAGACAGTCTAGGGCTAAAGCAAAAGCCTCTTAAAGATTAAATCTTGATTTTTTACTGTCTGCTAAAAAACCTTTAACTGTATCTAGAGTCATTGATTTAAAACTTTTTCCAAATCCATTAATTTGATTTATTACTTTTGGTGGCATAGTGATTATATTACAATTAATTTGTTTGGCTTGAGTATAATTGTAAGCCTCTCTAGTACTGGCCCAAAGAATTTCAATATTTTTATTTTTTTTAGTCAGAGAAATACTTCTTTTAAATATTGGAACTGGATCTTTGCCTTTATCAGACATTCTTCCCGCAAATATGGATATTATAGATTTAGTTTTTTTGTTTAGTTTTTTATAGATTTTTTTAGTTTGCTCAAATGTATAAACTGCTGTTATGTTAAGTTTTATCCCCTTATTACTTAACTCTTTTATAACCGATCCTGTAAAAATTCCTCTAGAATTAACAACTGGGATTTTAACATAGACATTTTTACCCCAAGAATTAATTTCATATGCTTGGTTTAGCATATCCTTAGGATTATCAGCAAATACTTCGAAAGATATCGGTTTTGTTTTACAAATGTTAAGAATTTTCAGAGAATATTCTTTATAATTTTTGGCTCCAGCTAACCTCATTAAACTTGGATTAGTTGTAAAACCATCAACTATTGATTTATTGTTGAAAAATTTAATTGTTTTATAGTCAGCTATGTCGCAAAATATTTTTGTTTTCATTAATCTAAATTTTTAACAATATCCTCTGTCATTTTTTTTGCATCAGCAAATAACATCAATGTATTATCTCTGTAAAAAAGTTCATTGTCTATTCCAGCATAGCCAGGTGACAAACTTCTCTTGACAAATAAAACAGATTTGCATTTTTCAACATCGAGCACAGGCATACCAAATATAGGGCTTTTGGGATCCGTTTTAGCAACAGGGTTTGTCACATCATTTGCCCCAATTACAAATGCAACATCAGAATTAGCAAAATCGTTATTTATGTCCTCTAGTTCAAAAACTTCATCGTAAGGAACATTTGCCTCTGCAAGCAATACGTTCATATGACCAGGCATTCTTCCAGCAACTGGATGAATTGCATATGTAACTTTAATATCATTTTTTTTTAGTTTATCTACCATCTCTCTCAATGCATGTTGAGCTTGAGCAACAGCCATGCCATAACCTGGAACTATAATAACGGAAGAAGCATTTTTCATCAAAAATGCTGCATCTTCTGCATTACCACTTTTGACTGGTTTTTGATCTTTCTTTTCATTTTTATCATCAGTAGCATTATCCGCTCCAAAACCACCAAGTATTACACTGAAGAAAGACCTATTCATGGCTTTACACATTATATAAGAAAGTATTGCTCCAGAAGAACCTACAAGTGCACCAGTAATGATTAAAGCGGTATTCTCTAGTGTAAATCCTATGCCTGCTGCAGCCCAACCAGAATAAGAATTAAGCATTGAAATTACTACGGGCATATCTGCTCCACCTATTGGTATTATTAACAAAACACCAATAAGAAAAGAAACAAAAACAACAGTCCAAAAAAGATTTGCTGATTGAGTTTTGCATAAATAAAAAATTAAAACAAAAATACCTATACCAAGAATTAAATTTAAAAAGTGCTGTCCGCTGAAAGTAATTGGTGAACCTGACATTATTCCTCTTAATTTTAAAAAAGCTATTATAGAACCGGAAAAAGTAATTGCTCCTACTGCTGCACCAATAGACATTTCTATAAGACTTGCTAATTTAATTTCACCAATAAATCCTAAATTAAAAGCCTCTGGATTTAAAAAAGCTGCTATAGCAACGAAAACAGCTGCTAACCCAACTAAACTATGAAAACCTGCTACTAACTCTGGCATTGCAGTCATAGGAATTCTAAAGGCTATAAAAGCTCCAATGGCCCCACCAATAACTAGAAAAATTATTACGTAAACTAATGATGTGGAAAAATTTCCAATTGATAAAAATGTTACAACTATTGCAATAATCATTCCTGCAATTCCAAAATAATTTCCTTGCCGTGATGTGTCAGGCGATGACAATCCTCTTAGCGCAAGAATAAATAGTATTCCAGAAATCAAATAAAAAATTGCTGACAAATTTGCTGACATTATTTCTTTTTATCTTTCTTTTTTTTATACATTTGAAGCATTCTTTGAGTTACTAAAAATCCACCAAAAATGTTTATTGCTGCCAAGATAATAGCAATAAATCCAAAAATACTTGATATACTAAATACTTTCTCTGAAGATGCAGCCAACGCCGCTATTATAGCTCCAACAATGATTACTGATGAAATAGCATTTGTAACCGACATTAACGGTGTATGAAGAGACGGCGTAACGCTCCATACCACATAGTAGCCAATGAAAATTGACAAAATGAATATACTTAACCTAAAAATAAACGGATCTATTTCCATAATTAAACTTTTTTTACTAATGATTTTTCAATTATTTCGTCCTCTAAATTAATATTAAAATCTTTTTTTTCTTTACTATATAAGTTTCTTATAAAGCTAAATAGGTTTTTTGCATATAAGCTAGAAGCGGTAAGTGGTAAACTATTCATTAAACTTTTCACACCTATTATTTTGACTCCATTTACTATATTTATTTTTCCTGGTTCAGAAAATGCAGAATTACCTCCCTGTTCTGCTGCCAAATCATAAACAATAGATCCTGGTTTCATTAATTTCACCAAATCCTCAGTTAGGATTCTTGGTGCAGGTTTTCCAGGTATTAATGCTGTACATATAATTATATCATTTTTTTTTAGTGCTTCTTTCATCATCTCAGCTTGTTTTTTTTTATAATCATCTGAAGCTTCCTTTGCATATCCTCCTGAAGTCTCCATATCCTCAGACTGTTCAACAGTCAAAAATTTTCCACCTAAGCTTTCTACTTGCTCTTTTGATGCTGCTCTTACATCTGTGGCTGAAACGATGGCGCCTAATCTTTTTGCAGTAGCGATAGCTTGTAAACCTGCTACACCTGCTCCGATAACTAAAATTTTAGCGGCTGGTACAGTTCCAGCGGCTGTCATCATCATTGGTACAGCTTTTTCAAATTCAGAAACACAGTCAATTACTGCTCTGTAACCAGCTAGGTTTGATTGAGAAGATAATACATCCATCGATTGAGCTCTTGTGATACGCGGCAATAACTCTAGTGAAAAAATTTTCACTTTTTTGTTAATAATTTTATCAATTTGATTTTTGTTTTTTGAGGGATTAAACATCCCAACTAATATTGTATTTTCTTTTAAGATATTGATTTCATTTTCAGACGGGCAATTGACTTTTATAATCAAATTGCTTGAGTGTAAAATTTCATCAGAGGAATTTTTAATTTCAACTCCAACTTTTGTATAATCTTCGTCTTGAATTTCTAGATGATTTGCATAATCTTTTTCAATGTATACTTTTAAACCTAGTCCTATAATATTTTTTGCAGTTTCAGGTGTTAGAGAAACTCTTTTTTCTGATCTTAAATCTTCTTTGGTTGAACCAACAATCATTTTGGAAATATTCTTAAATTAAAGTAAAGTTAAAGCAAGTATTACTAAGATCGCAATTACAATGACTGTTCCCCATAATACAAATTTAGTAAATCCCTTCCAAGTCTCCTTAAAATCCTGTTCACTCATGGTTATCCTTGACGGGCTTTGAATTTTGGATTCTTCTTATTAATAACGTAAAGCTTACCTCTACGTTTGACTAATTTAGAGTTTAAATCTCTTTTTTTTAATGACTTTAGTGAACTTGCTATTTTCATAAATTTCATAGCCTGGCGACGTCCTACTCTCCCGTATCTTAAGATATAGTACCATCGGCGCTGAAGGACTTAACTTCCGAGTTCGGGATGGGATCGGGTGTGGCCCCTTCGCAATAATCACCAGGCGAAAAGTTTATAGTATTTTTAAATAAAAAAGTAAACAGATATAAAAAAGCTCCATATTTCATTAAAAATAAGCTAAATCTTCTACTCTTATCAATAATTTATTTGTTATAGATTAGTTTAATTATGTTTTTTAAAAATAATTTAATTTCATATCTACAAATTTCTTTATTTTTTCTACCAATCTCATTAATTGCAGGAAGTTTAGTGATAAATATAAATATCATTATTTTCTTAATTCTAAGCACTATATATATTTTTAGTAATAAATTAACTATTAGATTTGGATCAGCTAATCTCTCACTTTTTATATTTTTTTTAATTATCATTTTTTCTTCATTTTTGAATATCAAGATTATTGGATTAGAAAATTTTACTAAATCAATTATTAGCAGATTTACTTCTATCCGACCTAGCCATTTTATTAATAAAATTTTTTTTATTATTTATATTTTTAGATACTTTAATAAGTAATAACAAAATTGATTTAAAAATTTTCTTTAAGATATGTTTATTCTCTTTTTTATTTGTCTCCATCGATGTAATATTTCAATTCACTTTTGGTAAAAATTTATTAGGCTTTTACCCTCATGAAGGTAGAATTACTGGAATGTTCGGTTCAGAAGCAATAGCTGGAGCTTATATACAAAAGTTTTTTTTATTTAGCTTGATAGGCGTTTATTTAATTACTTATTTAAAAAATTATAAATTTAACATATATGAAATAATATTTTTTGGTATTACATTATTTAGCTCTTTTGTTGCAAGCAATAGGATGTCTTTTTTCATATTGTTTGCGCTGTTTTTTTTCTTAATGATTATATCTAAAGTGTTTAGGAAGAATTTAATTTACACATTGATGCTTACTATCCCATTTTTATATTTTCTTTTTCAAAATAACTCATCAATAAATGAAAGATATGGTAAGTTTTTAGTAAAGACACAGATATTATTAATAAACTTTAAAGATAGTTTTTCTCAAGAAAGTAAAATGACTTTTAAAGACTCTTCTGAGAAAAAAGAAATAGATATTCCAAGTCCACCTAGTTCAAGAATGATTGATCACAGTAAAATATATCTCACGACTTTTGAATCCTTTAAGGATAAAAAGTTTTTTGGAAATGGTTATAAATCATTTAGGTACAAATGTTCATCTTTATCGAAAAAAAATGAAAATTTTACTTGCTCATCCCATCCCCATAATTATCATTTAGAAGTTTTACATGATACTGGAGTTATTGGATTTTTAACTTTATCTTTTTTCGTATTTTCATTAATTTTTAAGTCTCTAAATAAATTAAGAAAATCAAAAATTAATTACAATGATAAGATTATTTTCGCACTAATTATGATGAATCTATTAATTGAACTTTTTCCATTAAAATCTACTGGAAGCTTGTTCACAACATGGAACGGTACATCAGTTTGGTTAGCTGTTGCTTTAACCAATTATAGAAATAATGAAATTTAAAAATAAAGAATTTATAAAACAGGATCTAAAGATAATTTTATTTTATTTCTTTTTATCTTTAACTTTAACTTCTTTTTTTATTGGCTATGAGAATTTAAATGTATTTAATACTAAATGGCTTTTTTTAGGAGATGATAGATCGGCTCACCAAATTGGATGGTATTTTTTCAAAGATGATTATTGGAGATTTCCTTTAGGATCTAACCCAAATTATGGTCATGATATTGGAAATTCAATAGTTTATTCGGATTCGATACCTTTATTTGCATTGTTATTTAAATTGATTAGTTTTTTATTACCTGAACAATTTCAATATTTTTCTATATGGTTTATTTTATGTTTTTTTTTACAAGGTCTATTAAGCTATTTTCTAATTTTAAAAATTACAGAAAGCAAAAAAATTTCAATAGTTCTATCCTTTTTTTTCTTATTATTTCCTCCAGCTATATATAGAATAGACTGGCATCCAGCTTTATTTGCTCATTGGACATTAATTTTAACAGTTTTTTTAATGCTTAAGAGAGACTACAATGTCGATAAAAGTTGGATTCTTTTAATACTTTTAACTTCATTAATTCATTTTTACTTTACTATAATAAACTTAATATTTTTTAACTTAATTAAATTATTTAATTATATTAATAAAAAAATTAGTTTAAAAAATTATTTATTTTCTATTCTCGCTTGTCATACTGCGCTTATAATTTTGATGTATGTAGTTGGTTATTTCGAAGTAAGAGTTGTAGATACTTTTGCACTAGGATTTGGGACTTACAAATTAAATCTTTTAAGCATATTAGATTCTACTAATTCACATACTGGCACTTCATGGTCGTGGATAATTCCTGATCTTATTTTGTCCAATGGAGAAGAATTAGAAGGATTTAACTTTTTAGGACTAGGTGGCTTATTGCTTTTAATTTTTGGTTTTTATTTATTGATTACTAATAAAAAATTAAGAAACTCAGTCAATAAGATATTTATTAATGGAACTTATATTTCTTTAGTAGTCATTTTTTTATTTTCTTTATCCAATAATATTTCAATTGGAAATTTAAAAATTATATCTATTCCACTTACGGATTATTTATATGGACCTTTAAGTATTATTAGATCATCTGGTAGATTATTTTGGATCGTCAGTTACTTCTTAATATTTATCTCGATATTTCTGGTCCATAAAAAGTTTAAGAAAAAATCATTTTATATATTTTCAATGATTATTATGATCCAACTAATTGATACTTCATCTAATCTCAAATTTTATACAAATAGAGAAAATAAAGAGGATGTAAAGATCAATTCAGATTTTTGGAAAAATTATGAAATTAGTAAATTAAACAAAATTTTTACTACAAATCCTGTCAATTATAATAGGCATTTTGATAAACTAGCTTATTTTATGGAGACTAATAATATTAAGAAAACAAACATTATTAAAATGGCTAGGTCGGATAGAAGTAAATCTGCTAATAATAGATATAGATTAGTCAAAAATTTTAACGAAAAAAATCTTGAAAATGAAACTATTTATGTAGTTGATAATATTGGGCATCTTTTAAGTTTAAAAGAAATTTTTAAAAATGAAAATGTAGGATTTTTTTTCAAAGATAACATTTGGTTAATGATTAATGGAAAAAAAGATTTAATGAATGAAAAGGATAAAAGAATTTTTGATAGTTTAAATCTCTATGAACCAAAATTTTCTAAAAACAATAGATTAGTATTCAATAATCCAAATCATTTTGTTGGTTTTGGATGGTCTCATAATTTCAGTGAGAAAGGAATTTGGAGTGAAGGTAATTTCTCAAACCTGTTATTCAAAATTAATGAGGAAAAGAAAAATATTTTGTTTGAAATGGATATTATACCTTTTGTCAACGAAAAAAATGAACAACTTGATATAGGAGTGTATGTAAATGGAAAATTTAATAATCAATTAAAATTCGTATTTGAAAAAAATTCTTCTAGTAAAAAATCAAAGGTTAATTTCAAGATTAAAAATGAGAATGTAACCGATAATACAGTAAATATCGAATTTAGAAATTTAAATCCTAAATCTCCCTTGGATCTACTTATAAGTCCAGACTCTCGTAAATTAAACTTTTTGCTTTTAAATTTTAATTTTCTTAAAGAAAATATTTAAATCTTAAATATAAAATATTTATAAACATTCTTAGTGGATCAATAAAAATACTTACTTTACTACCGGCTTTATGTGTCCACTTTACCGGCAATTCAATAATTGGAATTTTCATATTTTTCAAAATTAAAACTAATTCTAAATCATGAGTAAATCCGTAATGGGTTAATTTTGAAAATAATTTTTTTGCAATTCTAGTTTGGTATACCTTAAATCCACATTGTGTATCAAATAATGAAATATTAAGAATTGTTTTAACAAAAAAATTGAAAATTTTTCCTAAAATGTATCTTATAAAATTTTTTTCAACTTTAGAGTTCTTTAAATTTCTAGAACCAAATATAATTTTTTTATCTTTAAATAGTTTATTTTTTTCCCATATAAAAATTTGAGATAAAGGCACAGACAAATCAATATCAGTGGTTAGAGTCCATTTTTTAGAGGATTTTCTCACACCTTCTTTAAGAGCATAGCCTTTGCCCATATTTTTTTTAAGTTTAAAATTTTTGATTTTAAAATTTTGACTCTCAGATTTTACTATAAATTTATCAATCAATATTTTTGATTTGTCGTCACTGCCATCGTCTATAAAAATGATTTCAATTTTTCTTTTCTTCAATCTTTTTTTAAATTTAATTATTTCTGTAAATGTATTCTTAAGTCTTTTTTCTTCATTATATAAAGGAAATATTATACTAAGTTCTTTAATCATTTTTTTTTGCTAAAGCTATTATAGATATACCAAAAGGAAAGTTTAAAAATCTTAATAAATATTTCTCAATTAAAAAAATATTTTTAAATACAGCATTAATCCAACTAGTTGGTGTAGTTTCAGCAAATTTTATGAATTTAGTCTTTTTTATCTTTAAAATTAAGATTGATAAAGCAATAGGTAAAAATAAAAAAAAATTAAAATATGACAGCTTCTTTATTTGAAAGTTTTTTATTAATAATCTTTTTATATTTGATTTCCTATATCTTCTAAAATGTTTTAAAGCTACATCTTTATTTGAGAAAAGAAAATTAAACGCTGGTACAGTAATCAATACATGACCATCTTTTTTTAAAAAATTATAAAAATTTTTAATAGTTTTTTTATCGTTTTTAATATGTTCGACGACATCAGCAGCTAAAACTAAATCATATTTTTTATTAATTTTATCTATTATTTTGACGTTTTTGTTTTTTTTAAACCTTTTTTTTAAAAACTTTCTCATTTTATTATTATCTTCAAAAACATCTACACTTCCAAGTTTAGTTAAAATTTCAACATTAGTTCCACTTCCCGCGCCGAAATCCAAAATAGAAAGCGGTTTTTTTCTATTAATTTTACAAATTTGTGAAAAAATAATTTCTCGCCTAGCTACAAACCACCAATGTTTTTTTTCATTTTCTATATGTCTTTGATAAACATCTGGTTCCATTAATTTTTAAAGTTTATTTGTTATTAACTAAAAATTTTAATCCTTCTTCTAATTTTATCTTTTGTTTAAAACCCAAAGTTTTAATTTTTTTAATGTTTGGTAATCTTTTTTTTGTGCTGCCTTTAGCTAATTTTGTTTTTTTTATTAATATTTTCTTATGAAAAATTTTAGAGAGTTTTTTTACCAATTCTTTAATTGTTACTTTTTCATTAGTTCCAATATTGTAAATATTAAGGTGCTTGCCTTTTTTTAAGATGAAATTAAATGCCTGAACAAAATCATCAATATGAATAAAAGATCTTATTTCAGTTCCATTTCCTTGTATTTTAAAGTTTTTTCCTTTTAATTTTTTAAATCTATTTATTAACTCAGGTATTACATGTTCATTGCCCATGTCTGGACCATAAACATTATGTGGTCTAAAAATGATTAGTTTCTTGAAAAATTTTTTACCAAAGTTTACTCCCATCAACTCAGTTAAAATTTTTCCACCCCCATAAGAGTATCTTGGATTATATACGTTTGGCACTTTTAAAGGCTCATATTCATCTGTAGGTATCTTGATTGGAGTTTGATAAACTTCAGAACTTGAGGCTAAATAAATTTCTTTAATTTTTTTTTGTTTACACGCATCTATTACGTTAACAATACCTTTTACCGCTATTTCTAAAATCTCTGTTGGTTTTGTGTAAAAAAACTTCGTCCCATTTATATATGCTAGATGAATAACAGCGTCTACTCTATTAAGTGATTTATTAAATTTTTTAAAATCTCGAATATCACCATTAATAAATCTTAAATTGTGCGTTCCTTTTTTTGATATCCTTCTTTTGTTACCCCTAGATAAGTTATCATAAATAGTAACTTTAAAATTATTTTGAATTAGGTGATTTGCAATTGCAGAGCCAATAAATCCGAGACCTCCGGTTATCAAATAATGTTTTTTATTTTTTTTCATTTTTTGTATTTTTTATTCCCCATACAAACCATCTTAAATATTCCTTTACCCATGACCCTAGTTTGAAAGTAGACGACCCACCAAAGAGTCTATCAACAGATTTCAGAGGAAATTCAGTGATTTTAAAACCCTTAAGGTATGTTTTAATAGATAGCTCAAACGCAAAAGCCCATCCAATTGGTTTAGACTCTAGTTTTATGGAATTCCAAACACTTTTCTTAAATAATTTAATACCTGTTGTGCAGTCTGAGAGAGGCACATTGGATAAAAATTTAAAAAGTTTGTTAGCTAATCTTGATAAAATTGAGCCTATGAATGAGCCTCCTAATCTCTTTCCACCTTTTGAATATCTTGTTCCACTTACAAAATCATAATTGTCTTTAATAGCAACATCTAACATTTCATTAATTGAAATAATTGGGAAAATTTCATCTACTGCTGTAATTAATATAAAGTCATATTTTGCCTCTTGAACTCCTGTTTGAATAGCATTCATTACTCCTTTACCAATCGTATTATGAATTTTTTTTACATTAACAAATTCTTTTTCTAATATTTCAGCTTCTTCTAAAGAATTATCACTATTGTCGTCATATATAATCAAAATTTCATTTTCAAATTTAAGATATGAGTTTAAAAGTCTAACCATTACAGCAAGACTTTCTTTCTCATTGTAAACTGGCAAAATTATACTTAATTTTTTTTCCATCTAGACTCGATAAAATTTATTAATTAATTTACAGATTTTGATAATATCTCTTTTTTTTAAATCTAGTGATGAGGGTAACCAAATCAATTTTTTCATAAGTTTTTTAGAGTTTTGTAATTTTGAAAATGATTGTTTAAATGGTTTACAATAATTTAAGGGGTGCCAAAAATATCTACCGGTAATTCCATGTTTTTTTAAATAATTAAACAGTTCATTTCTTCTATTACAATGTGCATCCGTCCATAATGGTAGTTCGCCATCTTTAATATTAAAACCAATTAAACTAAAATTTTTATGTGATTTTAAGTATTTTTTATAAATTAAATAATTTTCTCTTAATGTTTTCATTCTTTTTTTCAAGTCAACTAATTGAGATAAGCCTAAAGCTGCTTGTAAGTTTGTAAATTTAAAGTTATATCCGACAGACGAAAAGTTATCTTCTCCGCCTGTTGTTATTCCAACTCTACCCTGGTCTTTTAACTTTTTTAAGTTGTTGAAAATCTTTTTGTTATTTGTAACAACTATTCCTCCCTGTCCAGTTGTAATAATTTTATTTGGTGCGAAACTAAAACATCCAACTTCTCCTAAAGTTCCGAGATAACTATTTCTTTTTTTAGACATCATCGCTTCTGCGGCATCCTCTAGGACTTTGATGTTCTTTGATTTAGCTAACTTAATAATTTCAAGAATATTTCCTCCCCGACCAGAAACATGAACAGGTATTATTACTTTTGTTTTTTTCGTAATTTTTTTTTTTAAATCATTAATATCTATTAGTAAATTTTCTTTATTTATGTCAACCAAAACTAATTTTGCTCCCGATAGTTCGACTGCATTTGCAGTAGCCGCAAAAGTAATATTTGGAACTATAACTTCATCATTAGATTTTATATTAATCGCCTTAAGGGCTAAAAAAATTGATGAGGTTCCACTCGTTGATGTAACGGCATATTTTATTTTAAGTAAAGAAGAAACCTTATTTTCAAATTTTTTCGTAAATTCTCCTTCATTTGGAAAATTTTTTTTTAGAACACTTTTAATAAGTGCACTTGATCTATTGACGTTTATGGTTGGTCTAGCAAAAGGAATGTTTAATTTTTTCATTACAAAGGCGATTTAAGAAATTTTTCTTTTTTGATTTGATCCTCTTTGCATAAATAAAACCTTCTTTTACCAATGTATAAAGAAGGTGGTAAAAATGGTTCATGCAAAACTGCTCTAAAGAAATTATAAATCTTTTTAGTTTTCCAATTCCAATTTAAAATCCCATTATTTGGTAAAGATTTATTTTTGTACAATGGTGTTTTACCTTTATATATATGTGAGTTAATTTTTTTATCTTTTATCCAAATATTTACAATTTTTTTAAAAATAAAAAAACCGGTATTGGTAAATTTTTCATATAAATCTTGTGAAGTATCATCTTTTTTAATTATAAACTTTTTTTGCATAATGACTCTACCACTATCAATTTTATTAGAAATAAAATGAGCTGTAGCTCCAGTAGTCTTCTCTCCGTTAAAAATTGCATGTACTAAAGAGTATCTTCCTCTATATTTCGGCAGTAAAGAGGGATGTATATTAATTACTCCATTTTTAGCTACATTTAAAACATTTAAAGGTAAAATTTGCGTAGAGCCGATACAAAATATTATATCAACTTTTATTCCTTTTTTTTTATTTATTAAGTTAGACAAAGATTGAAGATTGATAATCTTTAATTTTTTTTTTTTTGCAAATTTTAACACAGATTTGTTAAATATATTATCCTTACCTAAATCATCTTTATTAGGAACAACAAAAGAAGGGTAAAATTTTTTTTTTACTAAGTATTCTAAACTATTATAACCTAAATTTTTTCCACCGATAAAAATATAATTTTTATTTTCTTTAATTTTCATTTTAGTTTTTATTCCCCGTTAAACCCCAAATATCAATTAAAACTTTTCTTTTAGATACTTTGATATTTTTATATGCTTTATGAGGTGCACATATAATTATAATATCAGACTTTTTAATTAAATGTTTTTTTTTTAAACTACCCTCCATCTTATAAAATTCATCAGAATACAAAGTTTTAATTTTTTTTCTTTTTAAATATTTTAACAATTTAATTGATAAAGAGTCTCTAATATCATCGCTTTCACCCTTAAACGCTAACCCAAGTACTCCGATTGTTTTCTTTTTAAGATTAATTTTTTTTGATAAGTCTCTAATAATAAACTCTGGCATATATTGATTAATTTTCATAGCAGTATGACCTAATGAAAATTTATTATCAAAAAAAGAAGAGAGTTGCATCGTGTCTTTTAATAAACAAGGACCTGCAGTAAATCCAGACATGGGTAAGTGAGCATTTCTATTATAATTATCTTTCATGATATCTCTAATTTTAAAAAAATTTAGATTATTATTTTTACAAATCATGAAAAATTGATTCGAAATTGAAAAATGTACATAGCGATATGCATTTGAAAACAGCTTAATTAGTTCGGCTTCTATAATTGAAACCTTAATAATTTTTTTACAAATTTTTTTAAAAAGCTTAGCAGACTCATTTATTGATAACTTATTTTTTCCTGAAATGAGCTGAGAAATTTTTGGTAATTCAGAGATTGATTGTCCTTGGACAATTCTTTCAGGACAATAACTTAGGTTTTTGTTAGTATCTTTGATAATTTCAAATACCTTTTCGCTTATACCTGGATATACTGAACTTCTTATTATTATTATTTGATCCCTTTTTATATATCTTTTAATTTTTGAAAAAAATTTGAGAAATTCAAAAGTTTTAGGTTTAAGTTTGCCGTCAATAGGAGTTCCAATACAAATTATTATAAATTTACTTGTTTGTATACTTTCCAGATTTTCTGTGGCGGAAATTCTTTTTAATTTTAACATTTTTGGGAGTAGACTTTTACTGCCTGCCTCTAAGTATGGGCTTACTCCAGAATTAATTAATTTATTATTTTCATGATTTTTATCTATTAACTTTACTTTAAAACCTTTAGAACTAAAAACTAAACCAAGTGGAAAACCGACGTGACCAGATCCGCCAATTATAGAAATTTCACTTTTGTTAATCATAAATGTCCATTATAAGAGTTCAGTAATTATTTATATGAATAAAAGATCAAAAACAATTAATAGTTGTCAAATTTCAAAAAAAAGGGATTTGAAAAAGATTTTGTCTCTAGGATATTTACCTCCTGTAAATAATTATCACCAAATAGGTAAACCCCAAAAAGAAGAGATTTTCTTTCCTGCAGATTTAGTATACTCAAAAAGTTCTAAATTAGTTCAACTTAAAACTATTGTTAATAAAGAAATTATATTTCCCAAAAATTACCCTTATACAAGTAGTACAACAAAAATTTTGAGGGAAAATTTTAAAGAACTATATCAAGAAAGTAAAAAAATTTTAGATCTTCAGAAAAATGATTTAGTTGTAGACATTGGTTCAAACGACGGAAATTTACTCAGCAATTTCAAAAACTATCATAAAGTATTAGGCGTTACTCCAGAAAATATTGGAAAAATTGCTATCAAAAAAGGAATAAATACTATTTTAAAATATTTCGATAAAAAAACTGCTAATCAAATATTAAAAAATTTTGGTAAAGCTAAATTGGTAACTGCAACAAATGTTTTTGCACATATTGACGATATAAACGCACTAATGAAAAACATTTTGAAAATTTTAGATAAAGATGGTGTATTTATTTCGGAATCTCATTATTTGTTATCATTGATACAAACTAATCAATATGACACTATTTACCATGAACATATGAGATATTACTCATTAATGAGTCTGAACTATCTATTTAAAAAATATAAGTTAAAAATTTTCCATGCGAAAAAAATTCCTACACATGGTGGTTCGATAAGGGTCTATGTTTCGAAAAGTAAAAATATTAAAGAGTCTAAAAATTTGAAAAAGCTCTTTAAAATGGAAAAAAAGTATTTAAATGAAAAAACATTTAAAGATTTTGCTAGTAAAGTTTTGTCTTCAAAAATTAATCTTTATTCTTTAGTAAAAAAAATTAAATTAAAAAACAAAAAAATATTTGGAGTTGGGGCTCCGTCAAGAGCGGCAACTTTGATTAATTATGTAGGTTTAAATGAGGAAATAATTGACTGTATCTTGGAAGTTTCTGGATCTCATAAGATTGGAAGATACATGCCAGGCACAAATATACCTATAGTGAATGAAAAAATAGTTTTGAAAAAAAAGCCAGATTACCTACTATTGTTATCATGGCATATTTCTAAAACATTAATAAAAAACTTTAGAAAAAAAGGTTACAACGGAAAATTTATATTACCACTACCAAATCCCAGGATAATCAGATAACTGCTATATAATATCTGAAATAATAACTAGATAAGAAATATATCAAAAAATAAGACAAAAAAATAAAGATAGCCTTATTTTCTTTTAATTCATTAATACTTTTTTTCTTCAAATCAAAAAGGCTTAAAAGTACAATAATAAGTAGAGGCTCAAAATATTCTTGAAATAAATTTTTAGCATTACAATAGATTAGTAA